>JAHCKJ010000030.1 GCA_026125835.1 Sphingopyxis sp. | reverse complement strand
GGGCGCCGGTCACGCCGCAAACCTTGTTCCGCTGGGCCTCGGTGTCGAAAACCGCCGCAGGCGCCATGGCGGCGGCGATGGCGCACGACGGCACGATCGATCTCGACCGTCCGATCGCGCGGTTGCAAACGACGCTGCGCCTGCCGCGCGGCGCCGAGACGCAGCTGAGCTTCGGCGACTTGCTCGCCCAGCGCACCGGCGTCACCAAAAACGCCTATGACGAAAAGCTGGAAGAGGGCCAGAACCCGGAGCTCCTGCGCGCCAGCCTCGCCGCCGCGCCGTTGCAGTGCGACCCCGGCACCTGTCACACCTATCAGAATATCGCCTTCGACGCAGCGAGCGAGATATTGGCGGCGGCTGGCGGCAAACCCTTTGCCGACGCGGTCGAGGATCGCTTTTTCCGGCCGCTCGGCATGGTCAGCGCCGGTTTCGGCATGGAACGGCTGACCGGCGCGAGGGATTGGGCCAGGCCGCACCGCGACGCGCGCGTCTTGCCGGTCAAACCCGCCTATTGGCGCGTCCCCGCCGCCGCCGGCGTGGAAAGCGACATTGTCGATTTCGCCAAATGGATGCAGGCGATGATGGGCGCGCGCCCCGATGTGCTGCCCCCTCCGGTGCTTCGGGAAGCGCACCGCCCGCGCGTCGGCACGCCGCGGCTGTATGGCGGCGCGCTGCGACAGGCGACAGCCGATGCCGCCTACGGCCTTGGCTGGCGCAGCTTTACCTATGGCGGCCACCGGCTCGAGGGTCATTCGGGCGCGGTGTCGGGGTACCGCGCGACGATGATTTTCGAACCCGCAACGCGCACCGGCGTCGTCGCCATGTGGAACAGCGACTGGGGCTTTCCCTTTCGCATCCCGTTCGCCGCCATCGACAGCTATCACGGGCGCAGCGACACAAACTGGCTCGACCTGAGTGAACTGCCACCGGTCACGCGCAGTACGGTCGCCGCCGCGCCTGCCGCTGCCAAAGCGGGATCATGATGGCGCGGCGCACCTATCAAGAAGATCAATCATGCGGATATTGTTGACCGGATCGTCGGGCTGGTTGGGGCGCCATCTCGCACCATTGCTTGGCCGACACGGTCATGACGTTGCCGGGCTCGACGTCGTGCCCGGCCAACATACGCAGGTTATCGGCACCGTCGCCGACCGCGCACTGGTCGACCGCATGATGGCCGAGCATGGCATCGAGGCGGTCATCCACGGCGGCGCGCTGCACAAACCCGACATCGTCCGTTATCCGCGGCAAGCCTTTGTCGATGTCAATGTCAGCGGCACGCTGAACCTGATCGAGGCGGCGGTTGCCGCCGGGAACGACCGCTTCCTGTTCACCTCGACCACCTCGCTGATGGTGCGCGCCGATGTCCGAGCCGGCGCTGGCGATACCGGCGCCTGGTGGATGGACGAGGATTTCGGTCCGCTGGAGCCGCGCAACATCTATGGCATCACCAAGCTCGCGGCCGAGCAGGCGTGCCGCCTCGTCCACCGCGAGCATGGCATCAGCGTGGCGATCCTGCGCACCGGCCGTTTCTTTCCCGAGGATGACGACACCCATACGGTGCCGAGCGGCCCGAACCTCAAGGCGAACGAAATGCTCCACCGCCGCCTGACCGTCGAGGATGCTGCGGCCGCCCATATCGCGGCGCTGGAGGCGGCGCCGACGATCGGCTGCGACACCTTCATCCTGTCGGCGCCGCCGCCGTTCGCGCGCGACGACGCCGAGGAGCTTGCCCGCGACGCCCGCGCGGTCATCGCGCGCGCGCACCCAGAGGCCGCCGAGCTCTATGCCGCAGCAGGCTGGGTGCTCCCCGACCGCATCGACCGCGTTTACGACCCGTCGCGCGCCGAGCGCCGCTTCGGCTGGCGCGCCCGCAGCGACTTCGCCAGCGTGCTGGCGGCGCTGCGCCAGGGCAGCGCGCTACCTTTCGCGCACGACCCTGCCTACACCTCCCCCATCGTCGCTCAGGAGCGCGAAACATGTACGAGCTGATCACCGCCAACCGCAATTATTCGAGCTGGTCGCTGCGTCCGTGGGTGCTGATGACCGCGCTCGGCATCGCGTTCAGGGATCGTATCAAACCTTTCACCAAGCCGGCGAACTACGACGATTTCCGCAGCTTCTCGCCGACCGGCCAGGTTCCCGCGCTGCTCCACGACGGGCGCACGATCTATGACTCGCTCGGCATCACCCTCTATCTCGCCGACCGGCACGATGGCGTGTGGCCGAGCGACCCCGACGCGCGCGCCTGGGCGCAGTGCGCGGCTTGCGAGATGCACAGCGGCTTTGCGGCGCTGCGCGATGATTGCACCATGAACGTCGGCGTGCGCGTGACGCCCAAGCCGATGTCGGACGCGCTCCAGGCCAATATCGCGCGGATCCGTGAGCTCTTCGAGGAAGGGCTGACGAAATTCGGCGGCCCTTGGCTAGCCGGGCCGGATTTTACCGCAGTCGACGCCTTCTTCGCCCCCGTCGCGTTCCGCATCCGCACTTATGGCCTCGACGTCGGCGCCGGGCAGGCGTGGGTCGATCATATCCTGGCGCACCCCGCGATGGTCGAGTGGGAACGGCAAGCGCTCGCGGAAAGCTGGCGCGAAATCGGGCATGAGGAAGAATTGCGCGCGTGCGGGGCGATTACCACGGATTACCGGACGGCGTGAAACGCCTTCGCGGGGGCGACGATCAGTCGACCAAAGCATCGCGCACAACCGCAATCCCGGCTTCGCGCTGCACCTTCAGCTCCGCCTTCAACTTCGCCGGATCGCGCGCGAACACGAAGCCGAAGCTCACCCCGCCTTCCTTGCCGATCGTCGCATGGTGCAGCTTGTGCGCCTGCACCAGCCGCTTGGCATAGCCGCGCCGCGGCACCCAGCGGAAATATCTTTGGTGGACCAGCCCGTCGTGAACGACGGTGTAGATGATGCCGTAAAACAGCACCCCCAGCCCGATCCACGTCCCCGGCTCCCAAGCTGCGGCGCCCATGATCATCGGACTGCCCGCCGCGAACATCGAAATGCTCAGCGCCGCACCGAACAGCCCGAACAGGTCGTTTTTCTCGAACAGCTTGTCGTGCGGTTCATGATGGTCGCGGTGCCAGGCCCAGCCAAAGCCGTGCATGATATATTTGTGGCTGGCCCACGCGACGAATTCCATCGCGACGACGGTGGCAAGGACGAGCGCAAGGATGGCGAGCGTGGTCATGAGAGCATTATAGACTATCTCGTCGCCCCTGCGAAGGCAGGGGCCTCTGTCGGTTTACGCGGCCACGCTGCGCAAGGCCGCCTACGGCCCCTGCCTTCGCAGGGACGACGACGCTCAGCGACCGAAAATTGCGTTGTGGATCGCCACTCGCTTGCATTGTTATCCTACAGGCTTAAGTGAACCGCATGACTCGCCCCCGTACCCTGTATGAAAAAATCTGGGACGCGCATGTCGTCGAACGGCGCCCCGACGGCACCTGCCTGATCTTCATCGATCGCCACCTTGTTCACGAAGTCACCAGCCCGCAGGCGTTCGCCGGATTGCGCGCAAGCGGGCGGACGGTGCGCCGGCCCGACCTGACGCTGGCGGTGCCCGACCCTAATGTGCCGACGACGCCGCGGCGCGACGCCGCCGGAAACCGTTTGCCGGTGACCGATCCCGACAGCGCGGCCCAGCTCGCGGCGCTGGAGAAAAACGCCCCCGACTTCGGCATTCGTTATATCGATGCGGTCGCCCCCGAACAGGGTATCGTCCATGTCGTCGGCCCCGAGCAGGGGTTTTCGCTGCCCGGCACCACCATCGTCTGCGGCGACAGCCACACCGCCTGCCACGGCGGTATCGGCGCGCTGGCGTTCGGGATCGGCACCAGCGAGGTCGAGCATGTGCTGGCGACGCAAACCCTGCTGCTCCAGCCTGCCAAAACCATGGAGGTGCGGGTCGAGGGCAAGGTCGGTCCCGGCGTGACCGCGAAGGACATCATTCTCCACATCACCGGTGCGATCGGCGCCGCGGGCGGCACCGGCCATGTGATCGAATATACCGGCAGCGCGATCCGCACGCTCAGCGTCGAGGGCCGGCTGACGATCAGCAACATGGCGATCGAGGGCGGCGCTCGCGCCGGGCTGATCGCGCCCGATGCGACCACCTTTGAATATCTGAAGGGCCGTCCCTATGCGCCGAAGGGTGCCGACTGGGACGATGCGGTCGCTTATTGGACCAGCCTCGCGACCGATCCGGGCGCAACCTATGACAAGGCCGTCGTGATCGACGCCGCCGACATTGCGCCCAGCGTGACCTGGGGCACCAGCCCCGAGGATGTCGTGCCGATCACCGGCACCGTCCCCGATCCGGCGAGCTTTGCCGATCCGTCAAAGCAGGCCGCTGCCGCCAAGTCGCTTGCTTATATGGGCCTTGAACCCGGCACGCGGATGCAGGATGTGCCGGTCGAGAATATCTTCATCGGCAGCTGCACGAACAGCCGCATCGAGGATCTGCGCGCCGCCGCGACGGTGCTGAAGGGCCGCAAAAAGGCGCCGGGTGTCAAATGGGCAATCGTCGTGCCCGGGTCGGGACTGGTGAAGGCGCAGGCCGAGGCCGAGGGGCTCGACCGCATTTTCATCGACGCGGGCCTCGAATGGCGCGAACCCGGCTGTTCGGCCTGCCTCGCGATGAATCCCGACAAAGTGCCCGCGGGCGAACGCTGCGCCAGCACCAGCAACCGCAATTTCGTCGGACCGGCAGCCGCATCGACCTGCCCGCTCCGCAGTCGCTTGGCATCGCGGAGTGACTCGCGATTTGTCGACGTGCGACTTGATCCGATTGAACGAAGAGAGAAGGAGCGGAATGGCATGATCTGGAAAGCTATCGCATCGGCCGCAGCGGCCTTGGCGCTCGCCACCCCCGTTCTCGCCCAGGACAAGCCCGCGGCGGCGGAAAAGGTCAGCCTGACCCGGCTCGACTGCGGCACGGTGCGCGTCAACCGGCTCAATGCCTTTTCGGACACCGAGGCCTATCCGGGCCAGAGCCGTGATCTGACCGTCGGTTGCTATCTGATCCGCCACGGCGACCAGTTGATGCTGTGGGATCTGGGTCTGCCCACCGCTCTGAAAGGCGCGGCGTTCACGGCGACGGGCGACATGTCGGCCACCGTGCGCCGCAGCCTGGTCGAGCAGCTCGCCGATCTGGGTATCAAGCCCGACGACATCGATATTGTCGGGATCAGTCATTTCCATTTCGACCATATCGCGCAGCTCCCCGATTTTCCGGCCGCAAAGCTCTATATCGGCAAGAACGACTGGGACGTGCTCACCCAGAACCCGCCGCCCGCATTTGTCGATCCGACGCCTTTCGCGCATTGGATCAGCGGCGGCGGCAAGGTCGAGCCGGTGGCGCGCGACAAGGATATTTTCGGCGACGGCCGCGTCGTCATGCTCGACATGCCCGGCCACACTCCCGGACATCACACATTGCTCGTGCGGCTGGCGGGCATGGGTCCGGTGCTGCTGAGCGGCGATCAGGCGCATTTTCAGGAAAATTACGACAGCGAAGGCGTGCCGACCTTCAACACCAACCGCGCCGACACGCTGGCGTCGTTTGGCCGGTTCAAGGGGCTCGCCAACAACCTGGGGGCTACGGTGATACTCCAGCACGAACCGCGCGATGTCGGCAAATTGCCGACGTTTCCAAAGGCCGCCGAATAATATGGCACCGATCGATAAAGTCGAGGGGCGGGCGATCCCGCTGGGATTGAAAAATGTCGATACCGACGTCATCATCCCCGCGCATTGGCTGAAAACGACCAGCCGCGAGGGGATGGGCCACGGCGCGTTCGAAAGCCTGCGCGCCGACCCCGACAATCTGTTCGACCAGCCCGAATATCAGCAAGCGCCGATCCTGATCGCCGGCGACAATTTCGGCTGCGGGTCGAGCCGCGAGCATGCCGCATGGGCGCTCGGCGACCTCGGCATCCGCGTCGTCATCGCGCCGAGCTATTCGGACATTTTTTCGGGCAATGCGGTGAAAAACGGCATACTGCCCGTGGTACTGCCCCAACCGGCCATCGACCGGCTGCTGGAGGTCGCGGCGACCGACCCGATCCATGTCGATCTCGACACCCAGACGGTGACGACGCCGTTTCAGGACCGTTTCAGCTTCGACATCGATCCGTTCCGCAAGATGTGCCTGCTCGAAGGACTCGACGAGATTTCGCTCACCGAAAAGAGTGACGCCGCAATCACCGCCTATGAACAGCAACTCGACGCCGCGCGCCCGTGGATGCGCCCGGCCGCATAATGACCGGATAAAGGAGAAGATGATGAAGGCTCTCTTGTCGACCGCCACCGGCGGCCCCGAAACGCTGGTCCTTGGCGAATTGCCGCGCCCGACCGCGGGCGCCGGTCAGATCGTCATCGACGTCAAGGCGTGCGCGGTCAATTTCCCCGACACGCTGATTATCGAGGATAAATATCAGTTCAAACCCGCGCGCCCCTTTGCGCCCGGCGGCGAAGTCGCCGGCCTCGTCGCCGAAGTCGGCGAAGGCGTGACCGGGTTCAAGGTCGGCGACCGCGTCATCGCGGGCTGCGGCAACGGCGGCATGGCCGAAGCCGTCGCGGTCGGCGTCCACAACGTCTATCACCTGCCCGAAGCCCATGACTTTGCGGGTGGCGCCTCGCTGCTCATGACCTATGGCACCAGCATCCACGCGCTCGTCGATCGCGGGCATATCCAGGAGGGCGATACGCTGCTCGTCCTCGGCGCGTCGGGCGGCGTGGGCATCGCCGCGGTCGAGCTGGGCAAGGCGTTCGGGGCGCGTGTCGTCGCGGGCGTGTCGAGCGAGGAAAAGGCCGAAATTGCGCGGCAGGCGGGTGCCGACGAGGTCGTGATCTATGGCCGCCAGCCGTTCGACAAGGACCAGTCGAAGGAACTCGCGAACAAATTCAAGGAAGCGGTCGGTCCCGGCGGCGCCAATGTCATCTATGACGCCGTCGGCGGCGATTATGCCGAACCCGCGCTGCGCTCGATCGCGTGGGAGGGCCGCTATCTGGTCGTCGGCTTCCCCGCCGGCATCCCGCGCCTGCCGCTCAATCTGACCCTGCTCAAGAGCTGCGACGTCGCGGGCGTGTTCTGGGGCGCCTTTGTCGCGCGCGAACCCGAACGCAACCGCGCGCATGTCGCGCGCCTGTTCCAGTTGTGGGAACAGGGCAAGATCAAACCCCGCGTCACCGGCACCTATCCCCTCGCCGATGGCGGTGGCCCAGGCGATCGCCAAGTTCGGCGACCGCAGCGCGGTGGGCAAGCTGGTCGTGACCGTCTGACCTTCGGCCCGCCGCAAGCCCGGCGTCACGGGCGGCGGCGGAGTTAACGCTTTCGCAGGAGCTATGCGCTACGGTCCCGAGCAGGACTGATCCGGATAGGGCTAATCATGGCGAGTCGCCGTTCGACACAGACCGATGGCAACGCGAGCATCGCGAACATTTCGCGCACCCGCCGCGCGCAGCTCGTCGCCGAGTTCGAGGGCGAGCTCGGCATCGATTACAAGGCCCGCGCCGCCGCCGCCGAAGCCGAACGGCGCTGGATCGCGCGCAAGACTTTCATCGTCTGGACCATCGCGCTGCTCTTTTTCGCGATCGCGTGCCAGAAATTGTGGCTGATGGGCCAGGACGTCGACCGCCCCTTCTCCGCCATCAACCCGATCGAAAGCTGGTTCTAGACCGCATTACCAAATTTTGGTAATTTGGCGTCATGGCTGTCAAGAACACCTCGGTCGCCCTCGGCGAACCCTTCATCCAATTTGCACGGCGCAAGGTCGAATCGGGCGAGTTCGCGACCATGAGCGAAGTCGTGCGCGAAGCAATGCGGCGCTATATTGCCGATGATGAAAAATTGCAGGCGCTGCGCGCCGCAATTCAGGAGGGCATCGATAGCGGCCCTCCCGAACCATTCGATTTTGACGAGTTTCTGAAAGACATGCGGGTGAATTATAAAGGCGCAGCATGACGCGTTATCTGCTGTCGCCCGCAGCGCGCCGCGACATCACCGACATCTGGCTTTACACCGCCGACCGTTGGGGCGTCGATCAGGCGGATGATTATGTCGGTCAAATCGAGGAGGATCTGCGCAAAGTCGCGGCAGGCTTGCGTATCGCGCAGCCGATAGACACATTATGGAAAATTCGTTCCGGCCATCATCTTTGCATATTCAGCAAGGAATCCGACGCTTCAATTTGCGTGATTCGGATCCTGCACGAACGAATGGATATCGCTCGAAAATTGTAGTCGGTCGGAACCAAACCACAACGTATATTTTAGCGACCGCGCTTAATAGGGTCGTTCTCGAAAAATCCGGGATTGTCCTTGAGCGCTAGCTCGAACAGACGCTCATAGCTGATGAACGCCTTTTTCCCTTGGCGCGGACGTCGCCGATAAAGCTCTATTCCGTCCTCTTTTAGCGCAACAGATGCCGTGCGCCCGTTTCCGTCCTTGATCGTCGCGCGAACGAAGGAGACCACCGCATCTGTCAGTTCGACGGACATCAATAAACCCGCGCCTTCGGCTTGATATACTCGACGTCGTCCGACAGCGTATATTCGTGCACCGGCCGGTAATCGAGGCGGACGCCGCCGCCCTTGCCGCCCCAGCCGTCGAACCACGCCACGGTGTGCTTCATCCAGTTCGCATCGTCGCGGTTCGGGAAATCCTCGTGCGCATGGGCGCCGCGGCTTTCCTTGCGGTTATAGGCCGAATGCATCGTCACCGTCGCCTGGCTGATCAGATTGTCGAGCTCGAGCGTTTCGACAAGGTCGGTGTTCCAGATCAGGCTGCGGTCGGTGACCCCGACGTCGTTCATCCGCTGATACGTCTTGGTCAGCTTTTCCTTGCCCTCGGCCATCAGTTCGTCGGTGCGGAACACCGCGGCGTGCGCCGACATGGCGCGCTGCATTTCGGTGCGGATTTCCGCGGTCGGCGACCCGCCCTTGGCATGGCGGAAATGGTCGAGGCGGCCGAGCGCCAGGTCGGCGCTGTCCTTCGGCAGCGGCTGCTGCGCCGCGCCCGGCTTGATGATGTCGCGCAGGCGATGCCCGGTCGCGCGGCCAAAGACGACCAGATCGATCAGGCTGTTCGAGCCAAGGCGGTTCGCGCCATGCACCGACACGCACGCAGCCTCGCCGACCGCGAACAGGCCGGGGACGACGGTGTCGGGGCCGTCCTTGCCGAGCGTGACGACTTCGCCATGATAGTTACACGGGATGCCGCCCATATTATAATGGACCGTCGGCACGACGGGCAGCGGCTGGCGCGTCAGGTCGACGCCGGCGAACACCTTGCCGCTTTCGGTAATGCCAGGCAGCCGCTCGGCGAGCACCGCGGGATCGATATGGTCGAGGTGCAGGAAGATATGGTCCTTGTGCGGGCCGACGCCGCGACCTTCGCGGATCTCAAGCGCCATCGAGCGCGACACGACGTCGCGCGACGCCAGATCCTTCGCCGACGGGGCATAGCGTTCCATGAACCGCTCGCCCTCGGAGTTGGTGAGATAGCCGCCCTCGCCGCGCGCGCCTTCGGTGATGAGGACGCCGGCACCATAGATGCCGGTCGGGTGGAACTGGACAAATTCCATGTCCTGCAGCGGCAGCCCGGCGCGCAGCACCATGCCGCCGCCGTCGCCGGTGCACGTATGCGCCGAGGTCGCGGTGAAATAGCTGCGGCCATAACCGCCGGTCGCGAGCACGACGGCTTGGCTGCGGAAGCGGTGGATGCTGCCGTCGTCCATGCACAGGGCGATGACGCCGCGGCAAACCTTGCCGTCGGGGCCGTCTTCCATGATCAGGTCGAGCGCGAAATATTCGACGAAAAAGTCGGCGTCATATTTCAGCGACTGCTGGTACAGCGCGTGGAGCATCGCGTGGCCGGTCCGGTCGGCGGCGGCGGCGGTGCGCTGGACCGGCGGACCTTCGCCCATATTCTGCATATGGCCGCCGAACGGACGCTGGTAGATGGTGCCGTCGGCGTTGCGGCTGAACGGCACCCCGGCATGTTCCAGCTCGTACACCGCGGCGGGCGCTTCGCGGACCATATATTCGATCGCGTCCTGGTCGCCTAGCCAGTCCGAACCCTTGACGGTGTCGTACATATGCCACGTCCAGTGGTCGGGCGAATTATTGCCCAGGCTGGCGGCAATACCACCTTGTGCGGCCACCGTATGGCTGCGCGTCGGGAACACCTTGGTGATGCACGCGGTTTTCAGCCCCGCTTCGGCGCTGCCCATCGTGGCGCGCAGGCCCGATCCCCCGGCGCCGACGACGACGGTGTCATAGATATGGTCGATGATCTTGTAGGCTTCGGTCATGTCACATGCCCCCCGGGCCGGCCGTCACGGGCGCGAGCGCGATCCGGGCGATCGCAAAGATCCCGTATGCGGCGCCGCCGACGACATAGAAATTGAGCAGGACGAGCGCGAGCAGCCGCATCGGCCCGTGTACATAATCCTCGATCAGCACCTGAAGGCCGAGCCGCAGGTGCCAGAACACACTGACCAGCAACAGCACGAGCGCGACCGCAACGAGCGGGTTCGCGGCCCAGCGCAGCACCGCGCCATGGTCGCCGAGCGGCAGGCGGACCAGCGAAACGAACAGGAAACCGACGAGCAGGATATTGCCAAGCGCGGTCAACCGTTGTTGGAGCCAGTGGTGCGACCCGTGTTTCGCCGAACCGAGGCCGCGAACCTTGCCGAGCTGGGTACCGTCGCCCATCAGAGTGCTCCCGCCATGATATAGAGCCAGGTCGCGATCGTCGCGGATACGCCCGCCGCGATGACCACCACCGACCACAGCTTGTTGGTCTTGAGCTCATATCCCGCCCCCGTGTCGAGGATCAGGTGGCGCAGGCCCGAGAACAGATGCTGGAAAAATGCCCAGGTCAGCCCGACGAGCACGACCTTGCCCAGAATGTTCGTGATCTGGTGGAACAGGGTGATTTCGGGGCTGGGATCGTGCCAGACGCACGCGACGAACGCGGCATAAGCGTCCGGCCCCGCCGCGATCGCGCCGAGCCACCACAGGAACATCAGCGCGCCGACGATCGCGAGGCCATCGCCGCTGGCACGGTGCAGGATCGACACCGCCATCGCGGGACCCCATTTATACACCTGCAAATGCGGCGCGCGCGGACGCGCATTCGTTTCATTGCCAGCCATATCAGCCCCGTTTCTGACTCTATTCGGTCGATGCGCGCCGGTTTAGCGCCATGGCCGCGATATGCAATTGCTTAGGAGCGGTACCGAATAATTCCGCACCGCATGGTCGCGATCAGTCCGCACACGTCTTCGACGGTAGGTAACGACAGGTTGCGGAAACAGCCGATCCTCCCCCAACGGGGGAGGGGGACCACCCGAAGGGTGGTGGAGGGGCACAGGCGGTTACCGCAACGCCAGGCTGGAAGACCCAAGCTTTCCGGCAACCTAGCCGAGGAGCACGACTTCGGCGGCAAGGCAAACCGAGGGTGCCCCTCCACCAGCTTCGCTGGTCCCCCTCCCCGTTCCGGGGAGGATCGGCAATGTCCGCTCCCCGCCCCAAAGCGGCCATAAGCCTATACTGAAAGGGTAGCCGTCGGACGCCCTTTCGATCACTTCAACTTATCGCGGTTCGCGTAAAGCAGCGCGGCGATCACCGCCGCCGAGCCGATGCCGATGCCCGCCGCGGCAGCGGTTTTCCAGCCGCGCTTGCCCTTCGCCGCCTCTTTGTCGGCGGCCTCCGCGGCGTCGGCGGCTTCCTGCTGCTGGCGGCGCTCGCGCGCGGCGCGCAGCACCTCATTCTCCTCGGGTTCGTCGTCGTGCGGCGGCGGGGGAGCTTGGTCGGTCATTCTTGCACCATGTCCTTGTTGTCAGGCGAGCGCCTGTTCCACAGGCGCATAGTCCGTCCCGATCGCTTCGGCGACGGCCTCGAACGTCACCTTGCCATTCCATACGTTCAAACCCTGCGCAAGATGCACGTCGCGCTTCAAAGCCTCTTTCCACCCCAAATCGGCGATGCGCAGCGCGTGCGGCAGGGTGACGTTGTTGAGCGCATAGGTGCTGGTGCGCGCGACCGCGCCCGGCATGTTGGCGACGGCATAATGGACGATCCCGTCGACGATATAGGTCGGGTCGGCGTGGGTCGTCGCGTGGCTGGTCTCGAAGCAGCCGCCCTGGTCGATCGCGACGTCGACGAGCACCGAGCCCGGACGCATCGTGCCGAGCATTTCGCGGCTGACCAGCTTGGGCGCCTCGGCGCCGGGGATCAGCACCGCGCCGATCACCAGATCGGCCTCGGCGACGCATTCGGCGAGATTCGCGCGGTTCGAAAAGCGCGTCTTGGCGCGCGCCTCGAAAAAGGTGCCGACCCGTTCGAGCACTTCGGGATCGCGGTCGAGGATGGTGACGTCGGCACCCAGCCCCGCCGCCATCTGCGCCGCGTTGAAACCGACGACGCCGCCGCCGATCACGCACACCTTGCCCGGCGCAACGCCGGGGACGCCGCCGAGCAGCACGCCGCGGCCGCCATGCGCCTTTTCCAGCGCGGTCGCCCCCGCCTGGATCGACATGCGGCCCGCGACCTGGCTCATCGGCTTCAGCAGCGGCAGGCCGCCGTGCGGGCTGGTGACCGTTTCATAAGCGATGCACACCGCGCCCGATTTCATCAGGTCGCGCGTCTGGTCGGGATCGGGGGCGAGGTGGAGATAGGTGTAAAGGATCTGCCCTTCGCGCAGCATCGCGCGCTCGCCGGGCTGCGGTTCCTTGACCTTCACCACCATGTCGGCGGTTGCGAAGATTTCTTCGGCACTCTGGACGATCTCGGCGCCCGCTTCGACATAGAAGCGGTCGTGCGCGCCGATGCCCTCGCCCGCGCCCGTCTGCACCAGCACGCGATGGCCGTGAACGACGAGTTCGCGCGCGCTTTCGGGAGTCAGCCCGACGCGATATTCGTGATTCTTGATTTCCTTGGGGGTGCCGATGATCATGTCGCTCTCCATTGGTTCGCCGCCGGTCGCGCTGTTCCGGCGCCGCGTCGTTCATGCTGCGCCTGATAGCAGAAACGGCGCGCGAGGTGCTTGCATATCGTCGCTGGATTCGCGACAAACGCGCACAAATATCGCGCGATATAGCTACAGGACGCACAATGATTGACCGAATCGACCGCAAGCTCCTCGACATGCTGCAACGCGGCGGTCCGCGCCCGGCGGCCGAGCTTGGCGAAATGGTAGGCCTGTCGGCGTCGGCGTGCCACCGCCGCGTCCGCGCGCTGGAGGCGGCGGGGATCATCACCGGCTATACCGCGCGCCTCGCCCCCGAGCGCATCGGGCTGGGGCTGGATGTGTTCGTCGATATCAGCCTGACCTCGCAGAGCGAGGAGGCGCTGACTGCGTTCGAGAGCGCGGTCAAAAGTTTCGACGAGATCCTGGAATGCCAGCTGCTTTCGGGCGCCTCCGACTACCGGCTGCGCGTTGCGGCGCGCAACGTCGCCGATTTCGACCGGCTCCACCGCCATTGCCTGTCGCGCCTGCCCGGCGTCGCGGCGATGCACAGCGCCTTTGCCCTGCGCACGATCAAGGCGTTCGAGGGCTATCCGGTCCCTGCGGACGATCGCCAAAAGGGCTGAAAAACTCGGCCCTGGTTAACGACCAATTTACTATCGCTGCCGCATACCACGGTCATATGTTTTGCGGACGATGACGAGCGGCAGACTCGCGCCCCATTGGATCGATCAGGGAAGCAGGATCATGGTGAAGGATAATCCGATTCATAAGCAGCAAATCGACCCGGTCGCGATGGCCGAACGCTTCCCCTATTACGACCTCGACGGCCAGCTTGCCGCCCACGCGCGCGAAGTTTACGCGATCATTGCCGGCCGCGAAGAGGCGATCGCGCGCGCCTATTGGGATGCCTTCAACGCCCTGCCCAGCGTCGATCGACCGGTCGAGGGCGAATTGCTCGAATCCTATGTCCGCGGCAGCGCACGCCATACCGAAACCAAATATGCCGACGCCGCGGGACAGGAGGTCGCGACGATCGCCTGCCAGAATGCCCACATGGCCCGCCGCGTCAAACTGCCGCTGGCGCTGGTCATGTCGTGCATTGCCGAAAGCCAACGGCTCACCATCGAATATGTCGTCGCGGCTTGCGCCGACGACAGCGCGCGCCTGGCGCGGCTGACGGCGGCGATC
>JAHCKJ010000003.1 GCA_026125835.1 Sphingopyxis sp. | reverse complement strand
GCAGGCAATGCCCCGGTCAGGGCGTACGTGAACGGCCCGACCCCGCCGCTGGCGGTAAAGGCCTGCGTGAAGGGGGTGTTGTAGGCAGCGGTCAGCGCCCCTGCGCCCGGCGCCATGCTCAGCGTCGGTGCTGCGACAACAAGGGTGAACGTCTGGCTGGCGCCGAACGGTCCGCTGCCCGTCGAGGAGTCGGTCGCCGACACGGTCAGCGTAAAACTGCCCGCGCTGATTGGCGTACCGATGATCGAAACCGTGTTCGCGCCGCTGCTCCCGACCTGCACGCCGGCGGGCAAACCGGTGACCTGATAACCCGTAAAGGGCTGCGTTCCGCCGTTGAAGGTAAAGGTTTCGCCATAAGGCACCCCGACCGTCGCGGTCAGCGCCCCGCCCGCGCTGACCGTGATCGTCGGGCTCGCGACGCTGATCGTCACCGTGGCCGGCGCTGAATCGGCGCCGTTGTTGCTGGCGATATAGGTAAAGCTGTCCGACCCCGCGAAACCGGCATTGGGAATGTAGCTGATGGTCATCCGGTCAACGACCGCGCTGCCATTGGCCGGCGGGGTCGCGACGGCCACCGAATTGGCCGTTCCGGTGATGCTGAGCGGGATCAGCGTCAGTCCGGCACCGTAAGGCACGTTCGCCGTGACGGGACCGACGACGGGCGGCGTGTTGACGATGTTGATCGAATAGCTTTGCTGGACGACCTGCGGCCCGACGCCGCCGTCGCTGTCGGTCGCGGTGACGACAAAGCTGAACAGATTGGCGGTCGTCGGCGTCCCGGTGATCGCACCGGTCGGCGACATGACCAGCCCGTAGGGCAGTTCGCCCGACGTCACGACATAGCTGTAGGGCGCCACCCCGCCGGTCGCCGGTGAAATCTGCGCCGAATAGGCGACGTCGGTCGCGCCGTCCGGCAGCGTCGTCGGCGGCAGGACCAGCGGAACCTGGGCAACCGTGATCGAATAAGCGCGCGCACCGGCATAGGGTCCGGGCGCCGTCGTCGCGTCGGTGGCGGTGATCGTAAATCCCCAGGTGCCGCTCAGGCTCGGCGTTCCCGCCAGCGTGCCGCCGGGCGCCAGCGTCAATCCGGGCGGCAAAGTGCCCGAGGTCACCGCAAAGCTGTACGGCGCGATCGACCCGTCGGCGGTAATCGTCTGGCTGTACGCCACGCCAAAGGTCGCGTTCGGCAATGTCACCGGGTCAAGCTCGATCGCCGGCGGCGCGATCGCCACCGTATAGGCGCGGCTGGCGCTATAGGGTCCGGGGGCGCCGCTGCTGTCCTGTGCCGTGACCGTAAAGCTGAAATTGCCCGCCGCGACCGGCGTGCCCGACAGGCGGCCGTCGGGCGCGAAGGTCAGACCGGTCGGGACCGACCCCGCGGTCACCGAATAGGCATAGGGGGCAACGCCGCCGTCGGTGGTGAGAATGGCGCTGTACAGCACACCGACGGTGCCGCTGGGCAGGTTTGCGGGCTGGATGTCGAGCGGCACATCGTCGTTGACGATCGTCCCGGTGCCGGGGTTGGCGCCCAGCGTGGCGTTGGTCACGCCGGACATG
This sequence comes from Sphingopyxis sp., assembly GCA_026125835.1. Taxonomy (GTDB): domain Bacteria; phylum Pseudomonadota; class Alphaproteobacteria; order Sphingomonadales; family Sphingomonadaceae; genus Sphingopyxis. The sequence continues at coordinate 25,896 of JAHCKJ010000003.1, read as the reverse complement.
GTGACAGTAAACGTCTCGTCGGCTTCGGGACTGGTGTCGCCAATGATCTGCACCGGAAAGGTCTTGCTGGTTTCGCCGGGGGCAAAGCTGAAACCGCCCGTCGCCGCGACATAGTCGCTGCCCGCGGTCGCGGTGCCGTTGAACGTCGCGATGTCGAACGTCACGCCCGATGCTGTCGCGGGGGCCGACAGATCGACGGTAAAGACCGCGTTGGTCGTCCCGCTATTGCCCTCGGCCACCGTCACGCTGCTGACCGCAACGCTGGGGAAGTCGTCGTTCAGGATTGTGCCGGTCGCGGTGGACGGCGTTCCCACCGTATATCCGGCTCCCGCCGCCAGCGTCAGGATCACCGTCTCGTCGGGCTCGATCGTGCCGTCGCTGTTGGGATTGACGATGATCGTCTGGCTGGTCGTCCCGGCCGGAAACAGCACCGAGGTGCCGATCGGCGCATAGTCGGCGCCGTTCGTCGCGGTGCCGCCGACGGTATAGTTGACCGTGACCGGCGACGCCGAGGCGGCGTTCAGCGCCACGGTAAAGACCAGATTGTCGGGGCCGTTTTCCAGCACGCTGGCGGGCGCGACGGTGATCGACGCCGCCGGAACATCGTCGTTCAGGATCGTGCCGGTCGCCGATGACGGCGCGCCGATGACATAACCCGCACCGGCCGCAATGGTCAGGATGACGGTTTCGTCGGGCTCGACAACGCTGTCGGCGGTGGGGTCGATCGTCACCGTGGCGCTGGTCGCATTGGCCGGAATCGTCACCGATGCGGCATTGCCGGTATAGTCGGTTCCCGCTGTCGCGGTGCCCGATGTGGTGAGATTGACGGTGAGCGGGCTGGCGCTCGCGGCGCTGCGCGTGACGGTATAGACCAGATTGGTCGCGCCGTCCTCGGACACCGACGCGGGCGCGACCGCAATGGAGACGGTGGGCGCTGCAATGACATTGATTGTGAGAGTTTCCACCTCGAAATATTGCCCGGGACCAGTGCTGGCGTCGGTGACACGCAACGAGATGTTGGCGGTTCCCGTACCCGTCGGCGTGCCTGTGATTAGCCCGCCTGTTGAAAGGCTCAGCCCGAACGGCATTGGCGTACCCGGGGGCTCGGTCGCATAGATATAGGGCGAAACGCCGCCATTGGTGGCGAGTTGCGCCGATGCCGCCTGCCCCGACACCAGCGTGACGGTCGGCGTCGCCAGCGACAGGCTGGGGTTCTGAACCGATCCCGAGTAGCTCTTGACTGAAAAATCGCCAGTGGAATCCTGCGACCGAACACTTAAGGTATAAAGCCCGCGCTGTGTCGGCGTTCCCGACAGCACCCCCGACCCGCTCAGAGTCAATCCGGGTGGAAAAGCACCGCTGGCGAGCGAATATGTATAGGGGGCCGTCCCACCGGTCGATGACAAACTCTGGCTGAACGGTGTACCAGCCGTCAGGGTCGGAAGGCTGGTCGGCGTCACAACGATCGCCGACGAGGGCGGCGTGATGGTGATCGTGAACCGGATCCACCGTAGGTCGAGATCTTCCAACTCAAAGGTGTCCTGCGTCGCACCATTGCCGTTGTGGGTATAGATGAGGATCGACTTTGCAGTGCTGGGCGGGACAAAATCCTGACGAAGCGCCGCTTGACCATGTGAAGGTCCGTTGCGGGTCGGCGCCGCACCGGTGCCATAACCGAAATTGTAATCATCGCAGTCCGTAATGTCGATTTCGACCGAACCGCCATTGGCAACTGTTGCCGTCTGCGGCGGACACGCAAGCGACGTATGCTGCGCACTGGCACTCTCCGGCAGCAACGCGCCAAGCACGACCAGCACCGCAATCGCCATCCACCGCGCCATCGCCACGCGCAAAACCGCCAGATTCATGATGTTCCGTTCCCCAACGCCGCCTCGCCCGGTGGCAGTGCGTCCACCGCGGAATCTAGGGATTGGGAACCCGCGCCACCAGCAGAGGAAATGTACTAGGTCATGTCGGCGCGGCGACCGGAAAGGGCCAAAAGCGTGATCCAAATCGCCGCTTTCCGTAACGGAATCGTTCAACTGTCGCCGCCGCGTGACAGGGTCGGGCCAAATCCGGTCAACGATAAGCCGCTGTTTTGGCGCTGCTTTGGCCATACTAGTGCATCGGAACATGCGGGCGCCGCGGAAAACCGGCAAATCGGGCTTAAATCGGGCCATTGCAGCCCGTTAATGTCGGCATGACCAGCAATGCTACACCATCGACCGAGCCGGTAGGACGGCTTCTGGACTGGCTGGGGATCCGCCGCGGACAGGGCGCGTCCCGCGGGGGCAGAAATGCCCCGCCCGACGACGGCGGCCCGCGCGATCTGGCGCGGCTCGCCCGGCACCAGTTGATCGGGACGATCATGGCGTTTCTGGTCGATAACGATCTCGACGTATCAACCGGCAATTTGCTGGTCGCGCACGCCGCATTTTCGGGTTCGAACCCGCCGCTGGCGCGCCAGATCAGCGCGCGCTCGCTTTCGGGCGAAGGGATCACCCAGCAATGGCTCAACGAACTGGGCGACCAGACCGGCAACCGTGCCGACCACGCCGACCTTGAGCGGCTGATGACACGGCTCGAAACCAATCTCGAAGCCTTTCAGGTTCACGCCAAGGAGGCGCGCACCGTCACCAGCGATTACGGGTCCGAACTCGAACAGCATGTCGACGATCTGGAGCAGTTGCAAAAGACCGGGCGGATCGTGTCCAGCCTGGCCGACCTGACCCGGGTGATGCTCGAGCGCACGCGCAAGGCCGAGGATAATATGCGCAAGAGCGAGGACGAGGCCAAGGCGCTGCGCCGCAGCCTCGAACGCGCCAAGCGCGACGCCGAGCTGGATTTCCTGACCGGTCTGCCGAACCGCCGCGCCTTTGAAATCCTGCTCGATCGCCATTACAAGGAAGCGCGCGCCGCGTGCGAACCGCTCAGCGTCGCCTTTTGCGACATCGACGAGTTCAAAAAGGTCAACGACACGCATGGCCACGAGGCGGGCGACCGCGTCATCAAGGCGATCGCCGACACGCTGGCGCGCATCTCCGACGACCGCTGCCATGTCGCGCGCCACGGCGGTGAGGAATTTGTCATGTTGTTCCGCGGCCTGACTCCGACCCAGGCCGCCGAGCGGCTCGACGAGGCGCGCGAGGGGCTCGCTGGACGGCGGCTCATCAACCGCAAGACCGACAAGCCGTTTGGCCAAATCACCTTCTCGGGCGGGGTCGCCGATGTCTTTGGCTATGGCGAAACGCGCGGCGCGCTCAAAGCCGCCGACGATGCGCTGTACAAGGCAAAGGCCGGCGGCCGCAACCGCATCGAGATCGCCGATCCGGCGTCTTGAGCGTCCGGTCGGCACTGCTTTCCGCCAGGGGGCGGGACGCCGCGGTCACCACGGGATGTCTGTGGCGACCGCGGCGATGTGATTATTCGCCGCGGCTCCAGCGCGCGAAGATCGCGGTCGGCAGCAGCAGCCCGCGCGTTTCCTCGCGCACCGCCAGTTCGCCGCATTCGACCGTGCCCGGCAAGTCGGCAAACAATTGCGCCAGCAATTCGCCGATCGCCAGCGCCGACATGCGGACAGCATAGACGGTGAGGAACAGCGCGCGGCTGTCGGCATCGAGCAACTGATGGCAATCGGCGAGCAGCGGCGCCAGCCCCTCCTCCAGCTGCCAGCGCTCGCCGCCAGGGCCGCGGCCGAATTTGGGGGGATCGAGCAGGATCGCGTCGTACCGTCGCCCGCGCCGCACTTCGCGCGCGGTGAATTTGCCGGCGTCGTCGACGATCCAGCGCACCGGCTTGTCCGCCATCCCCGCGAGCGCGGCATTTTCACGCGCCTGCCCGACCGATTTCTTCGACGCATCGACATGTGTCACCGAGGCGCCCGTCGCGGCCAAAGCCTGGCTGCCGACCCCGGTGTACCCGAACAGGTTCAGAAAGGCCGGATCGGGTTTGCCGTCGACCTGCGTACGCAGCCAGTCCCAAACGGGCGCCATGTCGGGAAAAAAGCCCAGGTGTCGGAACGGGGTGCAGGACGCGGTGAAGCGCGTCTCGCGCCACGCCAGCGACCAACCCTCCTGCGGCACGGGCTTGTTGTAATACCAGCGCCCGCCGCCGTCATCGTCCGATGCCGGGATAAACTCGCCATCGGCGGCATCCCATTCGCCGGCGGGCAGCGCGGGCGCCCACATCGCCTGCGGTTCGGGGCGGATGAACCGATAGCCGCCATAGCGTTCCAGCTTGCGCCCGTTTCCGCTGTCGACCAGCCCGTAATCGTCCCACGGCTCGCCGACGAGGGTGACCAGCGGCAACAGGTCAGCCACGCGCCGCTTCCGCGAGAATAAAGGCCTTCACCGCGTCATAATCGCCGGGCAGCTTCGCAAAGCGTTCTTCGCGCTCGAACAGATTGCCCAGTCGCGGCGGCAACGCCGGACGAACGCCCGTCGCGCGCTCGACCGCTTCGCGGAACTTGGCCGGATGCGCGGTGGCAAGCGTGACGACCGGGATATCCGCGTCGATCTCCAGCGTGCGCGCCGCCGCCAGCCCCACCGCGCTGTGCGGGTCGATGATCTGTCCGCCACGCTCCTGCGCCCAGCGCAGCGCGAGGGCCATCGCGTCGCCGTCAATGCTCGCGCTCGAAAACAGCCCGCGGGCGCCTGCCAGCATGTCGGCGGGGATGGTCATCGCGCGGTTGCGATCGAACTCGCCCATCTTGCCCATGATCGCGGCGCCGTCGCGGCCCGACAGGTCGAACAGCAAGCGTTCGAAATTGCTGCTGACCTGTATGTCCATGCTGGGGGTTGCGGTCGGTGTCACCGTGCCGGCGCTATAGTCGCCGTTGGTCAGCGCGCGGTGGAGGATGTCGTTGACGTTGGTCGCGACGACCAGCCGCGCCACCGGCAGCCCCATCTGCGCCGCGACATAGCCCGCGAACACATCGCCGAAATTGCCGGTCGGGACGCTGAACGCCACCGGGCGGTCGGGACCGCCAAGCCGCACCGCGGCATAGAAATAATAGACCACCTGCGCCATCAACCGCGCCCAGTTGATGCTGTTCACCGCCGACAAATTGACCTGGGCACGGGCCTCGTCATCGCCGAACAGCCGCTTCACCATCGCCTGCGCGTCGTCGAAGCTGCCGTCGATCGCGATATTGTGGACGTTCGGTGCCAGCACCGTTGTCATCTGGCGCCGCTGGACGTCGCTGACCCGCCCTTCGGGGTGGAGCATGAAGATGCGGATATGTTCGCGCCCCGCGACCGCCTCGATCGCCGCCGACCCGGTATCGCCCGACGTCGCACCGACGATGGTGATGTCGGTGTCACCGCCCGCGAGGAATGTCTCGAACAATTGCCCGAGCAATTGCAGCGCGACATCCTTGAACGCCAGCGTCGGGCCGTGGAACAGTTCGAGCAGCCAGTGGCGATGGTCGAGCTGGACCAGCGGGGTCACCGCGTCATGGCTGAAACTGCCATAGGCGGCGCGGCACAGGCGGCGGAGGTCATCCTCGCCCAGCACCCCCGCCACGAACGGCAGCATGACGCGCACCGCGGTTTCGGCATAATCGAGCCTGGCGAGCGCGCGAATGTCGTCGCGCGCCATCTGCGGCCACCGCGCGGGCAGATAGAGCCCGCCGTCGCTGGCGAGGCCCGCCAGCGTCGCGGCGCGAAAGTCGAGGGTCGGCGCGGAGCCGCGGGTGCTGATATATTCCATGGCGGCCCAGCGCCTAGCGGGCGGCGGTCAAGGCCGCAAGCGGCGGCGTAGCGCGAGGATGTAGATCAGCAGCGCCGCGGCGGCGAACAGGAACCATTGCACCGCATAGGCAAGATGGTTGTTGGGCGTGTCGTCGGCCGAAGGCACCGCGCTCGCGCGCAGACCCGCGGCGGGGACATCGGCGATCAGCATCGCCCGCGCCGGTGCTGCCTTGCCCGTCAGTCGTTCGATCATCGTCGGCTGTTCGGGGCCGGGCACGATCGTTCCCTGCACCATGCCGCCCGGCCATTCGGGCGGCGTGAAATCGTCGCCGATCCCGACGTCGACAAGCACCCCCGGCCCCTCCGCACCCGTGCGGCAATCGGCGATCATCCTAAAACCGGCGCGGCCCCGGCGGTCGGCGCCGCTGCGCGGATCCCAGCGTATGGGTTCGAGGCAGACGACGCTGCTCTTGCGGTACAGCATCGCGTCGGGAACGGGCGGCAGCTTGGGGTAGGTCACCAGCGCCGACATCGCCATGTTTCGCTGGTACAGCGCGATCAGCGCTTCCTTGTCGGCCTTGCGCTGCAACTGCCAGATGCCGAGGCCGACCATCGCCGCGACCGCGATCGCGACGAGCAGGGTCGGGACAAGCGGCCAGCGCACAGCGGGCTGCGGCGCGGCAGGATCAGTCATCGCCCTTGCCCACCTGTCGTCCTTCGGCGGCCTGCCGCTGGTGCTCGCTGGCGATCAGCGCGCCTTTCGCGACGCGCAGGCCATAGACGACCGCCGCCGCGGTCAACGGAACCCACAGCAGCACATGCACCCACAGCGGCGGCTGAACAGCGAAGTCGAGGGTGAGCGCGAGCGCAATCAGCAGCGCGCCGATGATCAGGGTCAGGAACGCCGCGGGACCATCGCCGACATTGTAGCGCGCATAATCCAGCCCGCAGGCGCCGCACCGGTCGCGAAAGCGGACGGGTCCGTCGAACAGCGTCGGTGCGCCGCATTCGGGGCAAAGACCAGAAAGGGCAGCGCGCCAGACCGGCGGCTGCCCTTTCATTATGGTGTCGCCTTCGGGCAATTTAGTGCGCGGCGATCGGCGCGCCCCAGCCGCCCCAGACATAGATGATGACAAAGAGGAACAGCCACACGACATCGACGAAGTGCCAGTACCAGGCGGCGGCTTCGAAGCCGAAATGCTGCTTCGGCGTGAAGTGGCCCTTGTAGGTGCGGACAAGGCAGACGATCAGGAAGATCGTACCGACCAGAACGTGGAAGCCGTGGAAGCCGGTCGCCATGTAAAAGGCCGAGCTATAGTTGCTCTGACCAAAGCCCCAGGGCGCATGGGCGTATTCATAGGCCTGGATCGCCGAGAACACGACACCCAGGATAATCGTCAGCCACAAGCCCTTTTTCAGACCCTCGCGATCACCGTGGATCAGCGAGTGATGCGCCCAGGTGATCGTGGTGCCCGAGCAGAGCAGGATCAGCGTGTTGAGCAACGGCAGCGAAAAGGGATCGATGACCTCGATGCCCTTGGGCGGCCACTGGGTGATCGCTGCTGCGCCTTCCTGCCCGAACAGCGAGGTCACCGCACCGTCGGCATATTCGATCGGCACCGGGAACAGCGAGAAATCGAACCAGGCCCAGAACCAGCCGACGAAGAACATGACTTCGGACGCGATGAACAGGATCATGCCGTACCGCAGGTGCAGCTGCACCACCGGGGTATGGTCGCCGGCATGCGCTTCGTTGATCACATCGGCCCACCAGCTGAAAAAGGTGGCGATCACGCCCATGAAGCCGAGGCCCAGCACCCATTTGCCGGCGCCGCCGAAATAATCCTCGTGCATGTACATGACGAGCCCGAAGAACATCACCATCGCCGCGACCGAACCGATGAGCGGCCAGACGCTGGGATTTACCAGGTGATAGTCATGATGTTTGGCACCGGCCATTGCGTTGTTCCCGTTTTGCAGCCCCGGCGTCGCGATTCCCCATCGCCCGCCAGTCGGTGGATAAGACTCTGATCGCGGCCTTAGCTCGCCTTTTTACCCTCGTCTACAGGGTGGAAGGTATAGCTGAGGGTGATTTCCTGCACGTCGCGCGCGTCGGGATCGTCCATGATCTTGGGATCGACAAAGAACAACACCGGCATCCGCATCTGCTGCCCCGGCTCCAGCCGCTGTTCGGTGAAGCAGAAGCACTGGATCTTGGTGAAATATTTGCCCGCCTGCGTCGGCGTGACGTTGAACCCGGCGGTGCCGACTACCGGAACCGACGAGTTGTTCTCGGCGATAAAGATCGCCATGTCGCGCGCGCCGATGCTGACCGTGTCGCGCGGATGCTCGGGATAGAATTTCCACGGCAGGCCGGGCGACACATTGGCATCGAAACGGACCGAGACGGTGTTCGACAGAATCACCGGCTCCGCCGCTGCGGCGACCGGATCATAGCGCTGCGTCGTACCGCCAAAGCCGGTCACGCGGCAGAACAGGTCGTACAGCGGCACCGCGGCGAAACCGAGCCCGACCATCGCGAGCGCGAGTGCCGAAGCCATGCTGGCGGTCTTGGCCTTGGGAGACAGGCGCCCCATCACGCAAAAATCTCCATCTTGGCGATGGTGATGAAGAAGAACAGTATCGCCAGCGCGCCGAGCATCCACGCCATCATATTGGCACGGCTGCGCTGGCGACGGCGATATTCGGCCTCGTCGAAAGGCTCGCGGTCCGGGGGAAGGTTGGAGTTTTCGTCGGTCATAACGGCCACCATCGGTCGGCGACAACCGCGCCGAACAGAATGAACAGATAGGCGATCGAAAAGGCGAATAGCCGCTTTTCGGGCTGCATCAAATCGCCATCGCCGGTGCGGCGCGTACCCACCTGCACCGACAGCGCGACAAATATAAGCGACAGGATGACCGCCACCCACCCATAAAGCGCGCCGGTGTAGCCGAGCGGCCAGGGCGCGATCGCCGCCGCCGCCATGATGATGGCGTAAAAGAGGATCTGGCGCCGCGTTGATTGCTCGCCTGCGACGACCGGCATCATCGGGATGCCCGCGGCGGCATAGTCCGAGCGCACGAACAGTGCGAGCGCCCAGAAATGCGGCGGGGTCCACAGAAAGATGAGCAGGAAGAGCATCACCGGCAGCGGGGCGACGCTGCCCGTCGCGGCAACCCAGCCGATCAGCGGCGGAAACGCCCCTGCCGCGCCGCCGATGACGATATTCTGCGGCGTCCGCGGCTTCAACCACATCGTATAGACGAACACATAAAACAGGATCGAGGCAGCGAGCAGCAGCGTCGCCTGCCAGTTCGATGCGAACAGCATCAGAAACAGCGAGAAAGCCGCCAGCCCGATCCCGAATTGCAGCGCGGTTTGCGGATCGAGCCGTCCGGCGGGGAGCGGGCGCCCGGCGGTGCGCTTCATCTTGGCGTCCAGCCCCGCCTCATACCATTGGTTGAGCGCGCCCGACGCCCCGGCCCCGAGCGCGATCGCGAGGATCGACGCAAAACCCAGCACCGGCGAAACCGACACCGGCGCGGCAAGCAGCCCGCACAGCGCGGTGAACACCACCAGCGACATAACGCGCGGCTTGGTCAGCGCGAACAGGTCGCGCCAGTCGGCGGGGAGCGCCGTTTCGCCGTGGGTCAGGCTTTGCGCCATGACGGGATCATTTCCTCCGGCCGGACCGGCAAAGCCTCCTGCCGGATGTCAGCAGGAGGCGATACCGGTCAGGCGATACGCGGCAGTTCGTTGAACTGGTGGAACGGCGGCGGGCTGGACAGGGTCCATTCCAGCGTCGTCGCCCCTTCGCCCCACGGATTGTCGGCAGCCTTCTTGCCCGCGACCAGCGACCACAGGATGTTAACGAAGAAGATCAGCACGCCGACCGCCATGATGACATAGCCGTAGGACGAGATCAGGTGCCAGAAGGCATAGGCTTCGGGATAGTCCGGATAGCGGCGCGGCATGCCCTGCTGGCCCAGGAAGTGCTGGGGGAAGAACAGGACGTTGACGCCGATGAAGAAGATCCAGAAGTGCAACTGGCCCAGGAACTCGTTGTACATCCGCCCCGACATTTTCGGGAACCAGTAATAGAAACCGGCGAACAGCGAGAACACGGCGCCGAGCGAGAGCACATAGTGGAAGTGCGCGACGACATAATAAGTGTCGTGCAGGTTGGTATCGACGCCGCCATTGGCGAGCACGACGCCGGTCACGCCACCGACGGTGAACATGAAGATGAAGCCCAAGGACCAGACCATCGGGGTCTTGAAGCTCATCGAGCCGCCCCACATCGTCGCGATCCAGCTGAAAATCTTGATGCCCGTCGGGACCGCGATCACCATCGTCGCCGCGGTGAAATACATCTTCAGGTTCACCGACATACCGACGGTGAACATGTGGTGCGCCCACACGATGAAGCCGACGACACCGATCGCGACCATCGCATAGGCCATGCCGAGATAACCGAACACCGGCTTGCGGCTGAAGGTCGAGATGATCTGGCTGACGATGCCGAAGCCCGGCAGGATCATGATGTACACTTCGGGGTGGCCGAAGAACCAGAAGAGATGCTGGTAGAGGACGGGATCGCCGCCGCCAGCCGCATCATAGAAGGTCGTGCCGAAGTTGCGGTCGGTCAGCAGCATGGTGATCGCAGCGGCCAGAACCGGCAGCGCGAGCAGCAGCAGGAAGGCGGTGACGAGCACCGACCACACGAACAGCGGCATCTTGTGCAGCGTCATGCCCGGGGCGCGCATGTTGAAGATGGTGGTGATGAAGTTGATCGCGCCCAAAATCGACGCTGCACCCGCAAGGTGGAGTGAGAAGATCGCCATGTCGACCGCCGGCCCTGCCGACCCGCTGGTCGACAGCGGGGCGTAAACCGTCCAGCCGGTACCCGCACCAAGGCCGCTGCCGCCGGGGACGAACATCGACCCGACGAGCATGACGAAGGCAACGAAGGTCAGCCAGAAGCTGACATTGTTCATGCGCGGGAACGCCATGTCGGGCGCGCCGATCATCAGCGGCACGAACCAGTTGCCGAAGCCGCCGATCATCGCGGGCATGACCATGAAGAACACCATGATCAGGCCGTGCGCCGTGATCATCACGTTCCAGAAATGCTTGCCCTGAACGTCGCCCGCGGCGCCGTCGAAAAACTGCGCCCAACCGGTCAGATACTGGATGCCGGGTTCGGCGAGCTCGAGGCGCATCATGCCCGAAATCACGCCGCCGACGATACCGGCAACGATCGCAAAGATCAGGTAGAGGGTGCCGATGTCCTTGTGGTTCGTCGACATGAACCAGCGGACGAAAAAGCCCGGCGTGTCATGATCGTCATGCGCGTGATCGGTATGGCCATGGGCGGGTGCGGTTGCAGCAATATCGGTCATCTGTCGGACCCCTTATCAGTTCGTGGCAACCGGGGCGGCGGCGGGCGCCGCTGCCGGGGCAGCTTCGGTCGTAGCGGCGGCAGGAGTCGGCGCTGCGGCAGCGACAACCGGACCAGCCGGGTTGCCGCCCTTCGAGCGCACCCACGCCTCCCATTTGTCGACCGGCAGCACTTCGACCGCGATCGGCATGAAGCCGTGGTCGACGCCGCACAGTTCCGAACACTGGCCGTAATAGACCCCGACCTTGTTCGCGGTGAAGGTCGTTTCGTTGGCGCGGCCCGGGACCGCGTCCATCTTGGTCCAGAAGGCGGGAACGGCAAAACTGTGGATCACGTCGGCGCCGGTGATGATCAGTTTGACCTGACGGCCAACGGGAACGACCATGCGGTTATCGACGGCCAGCTGATACGGCTCGCCGGCGGCTTCGGCAGCGTCCTTGGGCAGCATTTTCGACACATATTCGCCGATGCCCTGATCGGGATAGGCATAGCCCCAATACCATTGATAGCCGGTGACCTTGATCGTCAGCGCGTCCTTCGACGGCGGCTCATATTGCTGCGCCAGCAACCGGATCGACGGCACCGCGATCACCGCGAGGATCAGCACCGGAATGGCGGTCCAGATGATTTCGATGAAGGTGTTGTGCGTCGTCTTCGACGGCACCGGGTTGGCCTTGGCGCGGTAACGGAAGACGACCCAGAGCAGCAGGCCGAGCACGAACAGCGAGATCACGGTGATGACCGGCAGCAGGATGACGTGGTTGAACCAATAGGCCTGCTCGCCGACCGGGCTGACCTGCGGCTGGAAATCGACGCCGCGGTCGATCGGCTGGCCAACCCCGGCTTCGGGCTTCAGCGGGACATAGGTCGCGTCACCTGCGGGAACCGCCGCATCGGTCGTCGCGGGCGCGGCGACGGGCGCTTCGGCCGACGGCGGATTCGCCGCGGTTGCAGCCACAGGCGCGTCGGCCGGAGCCGCGACAAGTGCCTGCTGCGCATGAGCGGCGCCCGCCGCGCCCAGCGACAATGCCGCCGCAATTACAAGGGTTTTCAAGCTCTTCATAAGACTGGTGCCGCCCGTTGCCTGTTGTTCTTATCGTGTTCCGGCCCACCTTGCCAACCGCCGGACACGCGTCGCGACAGCCGCAAGCCGGGCTGAATCTCGCGGGCGCTATAGACCCGCTTGCCGCTTGCCTCAAGCATCTCTAACACTATTTTGCGGCGGGATAATCTTTGCCGCCAAAACCCGCGCGCCCGCCACGGGCGACGCCCTGAACAAAAGAATCAATCTCCCATGACCGATGACGAAATTCTGGCCGAATTCCGCGCCGCCGACGCCTTGCTGCAAGGGCATTTCCTGCTCTCGTCCGGACGGCACAGCGAATATTATCTGCAATGCGCGCGGGTGTTGATGGATACCGAGCGGGCCGGACGGCTCGCGGTCGCGCTCGCCGCAAAATTGCCCCGCGACCTGAAACAGGCGATCGACGTCGTGGTGTCACCCGCCATGGGCGGCGTCATCATCGGCCATGAAATGGGCCGCGCGCTCGGCAAGCCCGCGATTTTTGTCGAGCGTCCGACCGGCACCTTCGAGCTGCGCCGCGGCTTCACGATCGAACCGGGCGCCAAGGTGCTGATGGTCGAGGATGTCGTGACCACCGGCCTGTCGTCGCGCGAAGCGATGGACGCGGTGCGCGCGGCGGGCGGCGACGTGATCGCCGAGGCGGCGCTCGTTGACCGCTCGGCGGGGAGCAACATCGACCTCGGTGTCCCCTTCTACCCCCTCGTCGCGATCAACTTCCCGACCTATGCCGCGGACGAACTCCCTGAACATCTCGCCGGTACACAAGCGATCAAGCCCGGAAGCCGCGCGAATTGAGCGCCAATCATTCCTCTGGCCGCCTTCGCCTCGGGGTCAACATCGACCATGTCGCGACGATCCGCAACGCGCGCGGCGGCGAGCATCCCGACCCGGTGCGCGCGGCCGAAATCGTCGCATCGGTCGGCGGCGACGGCATCACCGCGCATCTGCGCGAGGACCGGCGCCATATCCGCGACGACGACCTGGCGCGTATCCAGGCCGCCACCGACCTGCCGCTCAACCTGGAGATGGCGGCGACCGACGAGATGGTCGCGATCGCGCTGCGCCATAAACCGCACGCCGCGTGCATCGTCCCCGAAAAGCGCGAAGAACGCACGACCGAGGGCGGGCTCGACGCCGCCGGGCAGCATAACCACCTTGCCCCCATCGTCTCGCGTCTCGCCGACGCCGGCATTCGCGTCAGCCTGTTCATCGAACCCGACCCGCGCCAGATCGAGGCCGCGATGCGGCTGCGTGCGCCGGTGGTTGAATTTCACACCGGACGCTATGCCCATTGCGAAGGCGAGGAGCGCGCGACGGAACTGCGCCGCATCGCCGACGCCGCAGCGCTCGCGTGGAAGAACGGCATCGAGCCGCATGCCGGGCACGGCCTGACCTACGAGAATGTCGTCCCTGTCGCCGCGATCCCGCAGCTCGCCGAGCTCAACATCGGCCATTATCTGATCGGCGAGGCGATTTTTACCGGGCTCGAAGATGCAGTGCGCCGGATGCGCGACCTGATGGACGAGGCGCGGGGATGAGCTTGAAAAATATCCGTCGCCCCCGCGAAGGCGGGGGCCGCTGGCAGTCTGATACCGCGCGGGCTGATACCGCGCGGGCTGGGCAAGCCGCCAGCGACCCCCGCTTTCGCGGGGGTGACGGCCTGTCGTGGCCGTCATGATCATCGGCCTCGGCTCCGACCTCTGCAATATCGAGCGGATCCAGAAATCGCTCGACCGTTTCGGCGAGCGGTTCGAGCAGCGCGTCTTCACCGATATCGAGCGCGCCAAGGCCGCGCGCCGCCCGTTCACCCGCGCCGGAACCTATGCGAAGCGCTTCGCCGCCAAGGAGGCCTTTTCCAAGGCCGTGGGCACCGGCTTCAAGCGCGGGGTGTTCATGAAGGACATCGGCGTCGTCAACGCGCCGTCGGGCGCGCCCACATTAGCACTGACCGGCGGCGCTGCCGAACGGCTCGCCGCGATGATCCCGGCGGGTCACACCGCACACATCCACCTCACCCTGACCGACGACCATCCCTGGGCGCAGGCGTTCGTCATCATCGAAGCAATCAAGGACTGACCGGACAATGGCGAAAAACAAGGCGCAGGACGACGGCAGCTGGGGCAAGTTGATCCGCGACATCGTGGTGATCCTGCTGCTTGTGCTGGGCATCCACAGCTGCGTCGCCAAGCCCTTCTATATCCCGTCCGATTCGATGATGCCGGCGCTGCGCAACGGCGACCGGCTGATCGTCAGCAAATATCCCTATGGCTGGTCCTATGCCTCGGTCAGTTTCCATCTGGCGCCCAAGACCGAGGGCCGCTTGTTCGCCAAGCTGCCCGAGCGCGGCGATATCGTCGTGCTCGAACATCCGGTGACGCGGATCGATTATATCAAGCGCGTGATCGGCCTGCCCGGCGATACCATCCAGCTGACCAATGGCGAGCTCAGCATCAACGGCAAGCCGGTGAAGCGGGAGGTTCAGCCGATGCTGTCGATCCCGGTCGACCCCAACCTGCCCGGCCCCGACAGCAGCCTTTATCGCTTTGTCCATCGCGACATCGGCGGCAAGGCGACGCTGGAACTGCCGATCGTGCGCGAAACCCTGCCCGGCGGGGCGAGCTTTGACACCATCGATATGGGACCCGGCTACACCACCGACGATTATGGCCCGGTCAAAGTCCCGGCGAACCATATATTCCTGATGGGCGACAACCGCGACGGCAGCGCCGACAGCCGCGTCGCCACCGAACTCAAGGGGCTGGGCGGCGCGGTGCCGTTCGACAGCATTGCGGGCCGCGCCGAGATCATCAGCTTTTCGACCGACGGCACCGCGATATGGTATAATCCCTTGAGCTGGTTCCAGGCGCTGCGGTCGGGCCGCGCGGGAACCGACCTGCGGCCCGAACGTAGCACCGAGACGCAATAGGGAGCATCGGCATGGCGGCGACACGGAAACCGGCCGGAACGCGCAAATCTCCCGCCGCCGCGCCGCACGTCGAAGCCCCCGGCCCGACCGAAATCCGCAGCCAACCGGTCCGAACCGAATTGCTCCGCGCCAGCGTCTGGCTGGGCCTGGCGCTGTTGATCGGCCTGTGCGTCGTGCTGATCCAGCCGATCCTGCTGATCTTTGCCGGGATCGTCATGGCCGCCATCCTCGACGGCGGCACCCGCCTGCTTGGCCGCATCCTGCCAATCGGGCGTGGCTGGCGGTTGCTGATCGTCTGTCTTTCGGCGCTCGCTTTCATCGTCTGGACGATGATGTTCGCCGGATCGCAGATCGCGGCGCAGGCGGTCAGCCTGCAAAGCGTTGTCATGGCGCAGGTCGAACGGCTGGCGGCATGGGCGAGCGACCATGGCATGGGCAGCTTCCAGATCGATACCAAGACGATTTCCGACAATTTCGCCGGGACGTTCGGCCGCGTCACCGCGGCGGTCGGGTCGGTGGTCGGGGCGCTGACCAGTCTGGTGATGATCCTGGTGCTCGGCGTGTTCATCGCGATCGAACCGCGGTTGTACGAACGCGGCTTTGCCTGGATGCTGCCGATGAAGCATCGCCAGGATTTCTACATCACCACCGCGCGGATGGGGTTCACCCTGCGCCGGTTGATGGCGGGCCGCCTGCTCGGCATGTTCGTCGAGGGGGTCGGCACCTGGCTCGCGTGCATGGCGGTCGGCATCCCGATGGCGGCGCTGCTCGGCCTGCTCACCGGCCTGCTCGCCTTCATTCCCAACATCGGCGCGATCGTGTCGGGCGTCCTGCTCGTGCTGGTGGGCTTTTCGGCGGGGACCGACACCGGGCTGTGGGCGATTGTCATCTACCTCGTCGTGCAGACCGTCGACGGCTATCTGATCGTGCCGATGGTCGCCAAAAAGACCGTCGACCTGGCCCCCGCCCTCGTCCTCGGCGCGCAGATCCTGTTCGGCGCGCTGCTCGGTATCATGGGGCTGTTTCTGGCCGACCCGATCGTCGCGATGATCAAGGTCGCGCTGGAGCGTGAGGCCGAACGCAATGCGGGCGCGGCGCCGAAGGATACGCAGACGACAGCCTGAAACCCGTCGGCCCTCTTTTCAGTTCGTCATCCCGGCCTTTGCCGGGATGACAGGAAAAACCGGGATAACGGAAATCAGGGTCAGGGTTGCGGCGCACCCGGCGGCGGCGCGCCCTCGCCGCCCTGCATCATCTGCTGTTGTTGCATCTGCTGCATTTGCTGCATCTGCTGCTGCATCGCACGTACTTCGGCCTCCGAACGATAGTCGAGCAGCGTGACCGTGAAGTGCAGCGTGCTGTTCGCCGGAATCGGCCCGGTGGCGCGGTCGCCATAGCCAAGCTGCGGCGGGATCGTGATCTTGTATTCGCCGCCCTTCTTCATCCGCGTCAGCGCTTCGGCAAATCCCGGAACGACGCCCGCGACCTGCATCGGCGCCTGTTCATTGGCGTCGAAGACGGTGCCGTCGTCGAGCTTGCCTTCATATTTGACCAGCACGACGTCGGCCTTGGTCGGGCTTTCGCCCGTTCCTTCCTTGACGACCTCGAATCCGATCCGCGGCGTGACATGCCAGGCAAAGGCGGCCGCCGCGCCGATCAGCGCGATGACGCCGATCCAGATCAACCAAAGCCCTTTTTTGCTCACCGGGCGCAATGGAACCGTCGTCACGCTCATCCTGGATGATCCTTCCGCTGCCCCGGCCGGGGCGAAAATGCTGGCGAGGCCTATAGGCCGTGCGGCGCCGGACGGTCCAGAGGCAATATTGCATTGGTGCCGGCTTTCACGATGGGGGGCGGACGTTCCAGAATCCTCCCCATCGACTTACGATGGGGAGGCCGTGGCCCACCCCATCCGGCCAGTGCCGCTTGCCCCCATCGAAAAAGGCGCCGCGGTTGCCCGCAGCGCCTGTTTCACGATCAGGATCCTGTTTGAAAGGACGGGTCTTACTTGATCCCGTCGCGCTCCATCCGCTTGCGCTCCATCTTGCGGGCGCGGCGGACGGCAGCGGCGTGCTCGCGGGCACGCTTTTCGCTGGGCTTCTCGTAATGACGGCGCAGCTTCATTTCGCGATACACGCCCTCACGCTGCAGCTTCTTCTTGAGCGCGCGAAGGGCCTGGTCGACATTATTGTCGCGAACGATGATTTGCATACGCCGTGTCGTCTCCTGTTCGTCAAAACGATTTCGGCACCGGGCAAACCGGTTCGCCATAAACCGCCGATATTCGGGCAATAAAAAGAGCGCCGCGATGACGCGACGTTCCGATGTCGGGCCAGCTAGAGAGATTCGCGGCGAAATGCAACCCCAAAGGCGGGAAAGCGTCCCGTTCCGCCGATGGCCGCCCGCCCGCGCGCGGGATTGTGCCGCCCCCCACGGCTGTGGCATAGGTAGCAGGACGAAACTAACATCACAAAGGGACCGGCCATGGCGACCCAGCTCAAGCGCAACAGCAAATATAGCGAAGCCGAATGGACGGCGCGGCAGGAACTTGCCGCCTGCTACCGGATCTTCGCGATGATGGGCTGGGACGAGATGATCTTCAACCACATCACGGTGAAGGTTCCCGACGAAGACGGTGCCTTTCTAATCAACCCCTATGGCCTGCATTTCAGCGAGGTTTGTGCATCGAACCTGATCAAGATCGACATCGACGGCAACAAGGTCGACGCCGACAACCCCTGGCACGTCAACAAGGCCGGGTTCGTCCAGCACAGCCTGTTCCACCGCGTCCTGCCCGATGCCCACGCGATCATCCACACCCACACCACCGCAACCATGGCGGTTTGCGGGTTGGAGGGCGGTTTGCAGCCGACCAATTTCTATGCCTGCAACTTCATGGGCCAGCTCGCCTATCATGATTTCGAAGGCGTCACGGTCCGCGAGGAAGAAGGCGAGCGGCTGGTCAGGAACCTGGGCGACAAGCGCATCCTGATGCTGCGCAACCACGGCCCGGTGGTGATGGGCAAATCGCTGACCGACGCCTTCATCAAATATTGGGCGCTGCAACGCGCTTGCGAGATCCAGCTCGCGACGATGAGCATGGGCAAACCGGTGCTGGTCGACGAGGACGTGATCAAGGTCCACCAGCGCGACCTGTATATGGCTGCCATCCCCGGCCAGTCGGGCAAGGCCGAATTCGACGCGATGGTACGCAAGGTGGACAAGATCGATTCCAGCTGGCGTGACTAATCCCGAAAAGGCGCTAACAGGGGCGCGATGACAAAATTTTCGGTCAACGACCGCCCGGTCGAATATCGGATGGACCCCGAAACGCCCCTGCTGTGGGCGCTGCGCGACGCGTCGAACCTGACCGGCACCAAATATGGCTGCGGCACCGGCGAATGCGGCGCCTGCACGGTCGACATCGACGGCGAGGCGATCCGCAGTTGCCTGGTCACCATCGACGAATGCGAGGGCCGGTTCGTCACCACGATTGAAAATCTGTCGCGCGACCGCAGCCACCCGGTGCAGCAGGCCTGGGTTGCCGAGCAGGTGCCGCAATGCGGATTTTGCCAGTCGGGAATGATCATGGCCGCCGCGGCGCTGCTCCGCAAAAATAGCAACCCGAGCGATGCCGAGATCGATGCCGCGATCACCAACATCTGCCGGTGTGGCACCTATCCGCGCATCCGCGCCGCGATCCGCCGCGCCGGACGCGTGCTGCGCGGCGAGGAGCGGATCGCAGCGGCGCCGCCGCCCGGGATTCGCCCTGAAGACGCCGCACGGGCGGTTCCCGCGCTGCGGCCATCGCCGGGCAGCTAAACCGCGTCGTTCATGGAGGTGAACCGCAGGCAACAGCGCGGTTCAGCCATCGATCATCTTGCCCCCGGTAACAGGTGATTCATCATCCCGGCTGGCGTCTCCAGCAATCGGGACACGAGTTGGAGAATGGCGAGATGAAAAAGATGTTCGGGGGTGTGCTGATCGCAGCGACGATCCTGATCCCCATTGCGCCCGCTGCCGCCCAGGCATCGGGCGAGCGCGTCCAGATGGCGCAGCGTGGCGACCGCGGCGACCGTGGCCCGCGCGGCCCAGAGGTGCGACGCGGCGGCGGTGAGGCGCGGGCGCAACGCCAGGACGCGCAACAACCGCGACCCGAGCGCCAACCGCACAGCGAGATGCGTCAACAGCGCGGCGACAACAGCGGCGAGCGCGGCCAGCGCGAGTGGCGACAGCGCGGCAGCGACCAGCAACGCGAAGCGGAGCGACAGCAATGGCAGCAGCGCGGCGACCAACAGCGCCAGGCACAGGATCAGCAGCGCCAGCGCGGCGGTTATGACCGCAACAACGACGGCCGCAACGACCGGCGGTGGGACGGCAACCGGAGCGGCCAGACCGACTGGCGGTCGGACCGCGACCGTTATGAACGCGACCGTTATGAACGCGACCGCAACAGCCGTGTCGACCAGCGGTATGATCGCAACCGCGACGGCAACGTCGATCGCCGCTATCGCGACAATCGCAACAACAGCTGGAATCGCGAATGGCGCGGCGACCGTCGTTACGACTGGCGCAATTATCGCGAGCGCAACCGGCATTATTACCGGATGCCGCGCTATTATAACCCCTACCGCGGCTATAATTACACGCGCTTCAGCATCGGCTTCACGCTCGGCTCGCTCTTTTACGGCCAGCGTTACTGGATCAACGACCCCTGGCATTACCGCCTGCCCCCGGCCTACGGCAACTACCGCTGGGTCCGCTATTATGACGACGCGCTGCTCGTCGACATCTACAACGGCCGGGTGGTCGATGTAATCTACGATTTCTTCTGGTAAGTCCTTTCGATTACCCGAAGACAAACTGCAGGGGCCGGTCCATCCGGCCCCTCTTTTTTGACCTTTGCTGCCGGGACTGGCTCAGGCGGCGCGGCGCGCGGCCGTTCCGGGCTTCGACGCCAGCAGTGCGTCGATATCGACCGCCGCTGCAAATCTGACCCCGACGCGGTTGGCTTCGGACCAGCGCGCCTCGGCGTCGAGGCGCTGGTCGGCGCCAAAATCGAGCGTCAACCGGGTGCCGGTCGGGACGTTCCACAGCCCCTCGACCAAGGCGCCGCGCGGGGACATGTTGCGCACGATCGCTTCATATTGATAACCGCCGCTCGCGACCTGGATGGTACGAAAAATGGTCAACCGCGGTTCGCGCGCGCTTTTGTACCCGCGCGCCTCGACCCGGCCGCCACCCTCGCGCAACAGCGCCAGCACCTCGGCCAGTTCCATCGGACGGCCATAGATATAGCCCTGGACATGGCTGCAACCCAGCCCGCGGATCAGCGCCAGATCGTCGTGCGTCTCGACGCCCTCGGCTGTCGTTTCCATATTCAGCGCCGTCGCCAGCCCGACGATCGACGAGATGATGGCACCGTTCATGCTGCTCGGATCGGCGGCGCCCAGCACAAAACTCTGGTCGATCTTGATCTTGTCGAACGGAGCCTTCTTCAAATAGCCGAGCGCCGAATAGCCGGTCCCGAAATCGTCGAGCGCCAGCCGGACGCCGGTACGTTTCAGTTTCTGGAACATCGCCAGATTTTCGGGGCTTTCGTCGAGGAACACGCCTTCCGTAATTTCCAGCTCCAGTTGTTCGGGACGGATGCCCGCCGCCGACACCGCGCTCAGGATCGTCGCGGGCAATTTTTCGTTGGCGAACTGGCGCGGCGAGACATTGACCGCGACGCGGTAGCCCGGACCCAGCAACGCGATGCTCGCGCAGGCGGTGCGGATGATCCATTCGCCGATCGGTATGATAAGGTTCGATTCCTCGGCGACCGGAATGAACTTCGACGGGCTGATCGTCCCTTCGCCCGCGCGGTGCCAGCGGATCAGCGCCTCGAACCCGGTGATCCGCTCGCTGCCCACATCGACGATCGGCTGGTACAGCAGCCGCAGCTCGTCCTTCGCCAGCGCGTCGCGCAGCGCGTCCTCGATCGCCCTGCGCTCGCTCGCCTGGTTGTGCATCGCGTCGGCATAGAAACGATAGACGCCGCGCCCTGCATCCTTGGCGGCATAGAGCGCCAGGTCGGCGTTGCGTACCAGCGACGATGCGGTCACGCCCTGCCCTTCGGACACCGCGATGCCGATCGACGACCCGATCCGCACCTGCTCGCCCTCGATCGCAAAGGGTTTGGCAAGACTGAGGATGATCGCATTGGCGATCGCCGCCAGCTTTTCGGGCTGGCTGATCTGCGGCACGACGATCTGGAATTCGTCGCCGCCCAGCCGTCCGACCTGCCCCTTGTCGCCGACGATCTGGGTCAACCGCCCGGCGACCTGTTGCAGCAGCTGGTCGCCGACCGGATGGCCCAGCGTGTCGTTGACCGCTTTGAACCGGTCGAGGTCCATCAGCAACAGCGCGCAGGGCTGCGGCTGGCCGATATGGCTTTTGAGCGCGCGTTCGAGCAGGTCGGTGATATGCGCGCGGTTGGCGAGCCCGGTCAGCGTGTCGTACCGCGCCAGTTGGTTGATCTCGCGTTCCGACCGTTTTTTTTCGGTCAGGTCGGTGCCGCTGCCGCGGAAACCCTGGAAATTGCCGAGCTCGTTGCTGATCGGGTGCCCCGAAATCGACCACCAGCGCTCCTCGCCCGGGACCGCTGCCTGCACCGTCAGTTCCTTGAACGGGGTACGCGACGACAGGCTGAAGCCCAGCGTCCGTTCCTCGTTTTCGTCATTGCCGATGCGCTTGCGGATGAGGTCGGTAAAGGGTTTGCCGAGCAGGTCCGACGGCTCGCGCCCCAAACGCGCCGCGACAGTCGGCGAGATATACACCAGTTGGCCGTACCGGTCGGTCTCCCAAAACCAGCCGCGTCCCGCGCGCTCGAAATCGCGCATCAGGTTCAGCGCGCGCTGCTGATCGCCAATCGCCCGGCGCTGCGCCCGCGTCGCGCGACGCTGGTGGCGGATGTCCTCGCGCATCATCACAATCAGCAGGCCGAGAAAGACCAGCCCGGCTACAGCAAAGGGCCAGGATGCAATGCCGATCGCACCGCCCAGCGCGGTCGCACCGGCGAAGGCAAAAAAGGCAGGGCGCACGATCGCCGCTGCCGACGCCGCAACCAGCAATGACCCGATCTGGATCGCAGTGAAGGCGTGGAAATGGCGACTGCCGTCGGGCACGGCGATGGCGGCAAACATCGCGGCAGCGCTGAGCAGCGAACCGGCCGCGATCAGCGCAAGGGTCAGCATCGCGAATTTGCGCAGCCGCCCGTTCGGCAGGACACCGCGGCGACGGGTCGACTGACCGGCAACGGCCAGTATGATGTCGCACCCTACCCCCGCGGCCATGACCAGCCATTGTACTGGTTGCGTCAGGAACCCGGCGACGCCGGGAACAATCGCAAAGGCGAAAAAGGTCAGGGCACGACCGATAAGCACATAATGCCACAGCTGCGCCACGCGCAGCACGCGCGTCAAAAACTCGGGCGAATCGAACAGCGATTCGTCATTGCCTTTGTCATCGACCGTCGGCCGGATATTCGTGCGCCGAACCCCCAATGTTCCGTCTGTCCTGCTCGCCTGGTCCGCGCGTCCCAGTGGCCGGACAAGGGTTGCCAAATCCTTACTTCGCCGCGCCCGTTAACCCCGTTCTTGTGCCATTATGGACGCTATTCCGTTTCGCATCGCAACTCGTTATAGTCACCCCATGCCCGCCGTCCGCCTTTTTTCGCCCGACCGCTTTTTCGAACGCAGCGAATGGGCTGCAATAACCGCACCATCGCGCTGGCGGGGGATTTGGCTTGTTGCCCACGCATGGATCGTTTCCATCGGTCTGGTTGGCGTGGCCGCCTGGTTGCAAAATCCGGTGGCGTGGCTGCTCGCGGTGATCTTTGTCGGCGGGCGACAGCTCGGCCTGGCGATCCTGATGCACGATGCCGCGCACGGCGCGCTCCATCCGAACCGGAAAGTGAATAATTTCCTGGGCCAATGGCTGACCGGCGCCGCGGTCGGATCGGATCTTATCGCGTACCGCACCTATCATCTCCAGCACCACAAATTTACCCAGCAGCCCGAGGATCCCGATCTGGCGCTGTCGAAACCCTTCCCGACGACGCGCGCCAGCCTGCGCCGCAAGATGCTGCGCGACCTGACCGGACAGACCTTTTTCAAACAGCGCATGGCGCAGTTCGGCTTTGCGCTCGTCGGGTTGAAAGCGATGCTGCGCGGCGAACAGGTCACCAAAACAAGTGCCGGCACGAAGGCCGGGACGCCGTTCAACAAGCAATCGGACGACGGCATGACGTCACCGACGATCGACGTGGCGGGGGCGATGGCGGTGACCCGCGCGGTTGGGCGTTTTCTTGTCGTGCAGGCAGTGCTGCTGGGCGCGTCCCTGGCGCTCTATGGCTGGACGCCCTATCTGCTGTGGCTCGCGGCGCTGGCGACGACCTTCCAGCTTTACCTGCGCGTCCGCAACATCGCCGAACATGCCTGTACGACGACCGGCAGCGACGATCCGTTCACCCATGCCCGCACCACCCGCGCTGGCTGGCTCGCGCGCGCGACGGTCGCACCATATTGGGTGAATTATCACGCCGAACATCATCTGTTCATGGGCGTACCCTGTTATCGCCTGCCGCAGGTTCACGCGGCGCTGGCCCGCGCCGGCAAGCATGAGGCGATGACGATCGCACCGAATTATGCCGCGGTACTGCGGCAGGTCACGGCCGCGGGCTGATCATCCCTCCCGAACGAAGCGCGCGCCCGCGCGGTCCTTCACCGTCCGTTCGGGGTCAAAGATCATCCCGTTCATCGCGACATAGACGCCGGGCGGCAGCGTTTGCACCGCCGCCAGCGCAAAGCCGACGTTGAATTCGGCATCGCTCGCGCGCACCGACGCCGGCTGCATCGCCCCCGTCAGCACGATCGTCTTGCCCGCAATCCCCGCCAGCACGCGTCCGGTGACGACCATCGTATCGGTGCCGTGGGTCACCAGGATGCGGTCGGCGTCGCTCGCCGCGACCGCAGCGCGGATCGTCTCGCGGTCGGCATCGTCCAGCTCGAGGCTGTCCTTGCGCATCAGCTGCGTCACCCGGTGGGGCACATGGACGTTGTTTTCGCGCAGCAGGTCGGGGATCGCCGCGGGACCGATCTGGAACTCGCTCAGCGCGTCGAAATAGACCTTGTCGATCGTTCCGCCGGTCGTGAAGATGTCGATCATTCAGCCAGCTTCCACCTGCACCCACGTCGAAACGACCCAGCCCCATGAACAGGGGCCGACATAGTCGCGATCTTCTTCCACCGGCGAGCTGACCTCGCAGTCACCGCCCGGTTCCTCGGAATAAACGATACCGACCATGTCACCGGCCTCGGTGCCGTCACAAATCCAGACCTGCTTGCCGTCCGCCAGATAATCGACAGCGTCGAGTTCGGTACTGTCGCCCGGGAATACCATCACCGCGCCGTCGGGCGCGGGGTCCGAAATCACCGCGAGGCTGCATGTATCGACTGCCCCTTGGCATAGAGCGTCACGGGCCGATTGCCGCCGGTATATTGCGGCTGCGCCAGCGCGGTGGAGGACGTCATGCCGACGAGCATAACCGCGATCACAAGTTGCTTCATCGTTTCCCTCGTTGACCGAACGTGATTTATGCCAGCGCTTCCGCGATCAGTCGCCGCGTATTGTCGATCCCGAACAGCGCGATAAAGCTGCCCATCCGCGGCCCGGCGCTCGACCCGAGCAGCGTTTCGTACAGCGCCTTGAACCAGTCGCGCAGGCTTTCAAAGCCATGGGCTTCGTTCTTGCCGATCTCGTAAACGATATTCTGGATCTCGTCAGCGGGGGTGTCGGCGGCGAGCGCCGCGAGCGCGGCGTCGAGTTCGCGCAGCGCCGCCACCTCGCTGCCCTCGGGCTTGCGGCGGACGAGCGAAGCCGAGGCGACGTCGCGGTTATAAGCCAGCGCATGGTCGATCAGTGCGCCGAGTTCGGGATCGCGCGTAACCGCGGCGTCCGCGACATAATTGCCGAGGTAGTTCCAAACCTGCTCCTTGCTGGCGCCGACCCCGAGGACGCCGACCAGGTTGAGGAGCAGCCCAAAGGTCACCGGTGGCGCGTCGGCCGGAACCGCGCCGTT
Source organism: Sphingopyxis sp. (assembly GCA_026125835.1). Lineage (GTDB taxonomy): Bacteria > Pseudomonadota > Alphaproteobacteria > Sphingomonadales > Sphingomonadaceae > Sphingopyxis. The sequence goes on along the minus strand of JAHCKJ010000003.1, from coordinate 669 downwards.
GTGGATGTGGTGCACCGGATTGCCGAGCTGCTTGTCGAGCGGCTGCTCGTGCCATTGGCTGCGGAACTTGTAATATTCGTCGACCGTGCCCGGAATGATTCCCAGATGCAGCTGCTTGGCGCGCTTCGGCTCGCGATAGGCGTAAAAGGCAACGCTTTCGCGCGGGCCATAGGTCAGCCAGTCCTCGAGCGCGAGGCCGTTGCCTTTGGTCTTCGAAATCTTCTCGCCCTTTTCGTCGAGGAACATCTCGTAAATCAGGACTTCGGGCGGGCGGCCGCCCAGCGCGCGCGCGATCTTGCTCGACTGGGTGACGCTGTCGGTCAGATCCTTGCCCGACATTTCATAATCGACACCGAGCGCGACCCAGCGCATCGCCCAATCGACCTTCCATTGCAGCTTCGCCGCGCCGCCGAGGATCGAACGGGTGACGGTGTCGCCTTCGTCGTCGAAACGGATCAGCCCCGCGTCGGCATCGACCACCTCGATCGGCACCTGCAACACCACGCCCGACTTTTCGCTGATCGGCAGCACCGGCGAATAGGTCGCGGCGCGCTCCTTGCGCAACGTCGGCAGCATGATGTCCATGATCGCCTGATAGTTTCGCAGCACATTCTTGAGCGCGTCGTCGAACGCGCCTGACCGATAGCGTTCGGTCGAGCTGACAAATTC
>JAHCKJ010000299.1 GCA_026125835.1 Sphingopyxis sp. | reverse complement strand
GGCGTTGTCGGCGCTGGTCGACGTCGACCGGCCCGACCTGAAATTCCCCGCCTATTCGGCGCGCTTCCCCGAACGCATCCGCGAACATGGCGGCGACTGTTTCGCGGCGATCCGCAGCAAGGACATCGTGGTCCACCATCCGTATGAAAGTTTCGACGTCGTGCTGGCGTTCCTGCGGCAGGCGGCCGCCGACCCCGACGTCGTCGCGATCAAGCAGACGCTTTATCGCGCCGGCAACCAGTCGCCGGTCATCCGCGCGTTGATCGAGGCGGCCGAGGCCGGCAAGTCGGTGACCGCGGTGGTCGAACTCAAGGCGCGTTTCGACGAGGAGCAGAATCTGCTCTGGGCCAACCAGCTCGAACGCGCCGGGGTGCAGGTCGTTTACGGCTTTATCGAGTGGAAAACCCACGCCAAGATTTCGATGGTCGTGCGTCGCGAAGGGCAGGGGTATCGCACCTATTGCCACTTCGGGACGGGCAATTACCATCCGGTCACCGCGCGTATCTACACCGACCTCAGCTTCTTCACCGCCGATCCGCGCGCGGGGCGCGATGCGGCGCAGTTGTTCAACTATATCACCGGCTATGTCGAGCCCGAACGGCTCGACATGATCACCATGTCGCCGCTCAACATGCGCGCGCATTTGTGCGACCTGATCGACGCCGAGATTGTCGCGGCGAAGGCGGGGCAGCCGTCGGGGGTCTGGGCCAAGATGAACAGCCTCGTCGACCCCGACATCATCGACAAATTATACGAAGCCAGCGCTGCCGGCGTGCCGGTCGAATTGATCGTGCGCGGCATTTGCTGTTTGCGTCCGGGAGTGCCCGGGCTTTCCGAAACGATCCGGGTCAAATCGGTCGTGGGGCGCTTCCTCGAACACAGCCGCGTCTGGGCCTTCGCCAATGGCGCGTCCTTGCCGCACCAGCGCGCCAAGCTCTATATCAGCAGCGCCGACTGGATGCCGCGCAACTTCGACCGCCGCGTCGAATATATGATCCCGATCGAAAACCCCACCGTTCACGACCAGATATTGGACCAGGTGCTGGTCGCGAACCTGATCGACAATGAACAAAGCTGGTCGCTGCAATCCGACGGCATCTATGTCCGTTCAGCGCCGGGCGATAAACCGTTCAACCTGCACCATTATTTCATGACGAACCCCTCATTGTCGGGCCGCGGCACCGCGCTGCACAAGCGTCAGGACGTTCCGACGCTGGCGTTCGACCTGCGCGGGGACTGACATTTTGGGGTTGCTGCGTCCTTCCCGGGAGGCGGTTCGCCGCTCCGCCGTCATCGACATCGGATCGAACTCGGTTCGCCTGGTCGTTTATGAAGGGCCGGCGCGCGCGCCGGCCGTGATTTTCAACGAAAAGGTCGCGGCGGGACTCGGCCGCGGCCTGACGGTTGACGGGCGCATCGCCGAGGCGGATGCAGAACGCGGTTTGACCGCCTTGCGCCGTTACGCGCTGCTCGCAAAGCATATGGACGTGAAGGACCTGCAATGCGTGGCGACCGCGGCGGTGCGCGACGCGGAAAACGGCCCGGCCTTCATTGCCAGCGCCGCCGCGGCGGGGCTGACGATCCGCCTGCTGTCGGGCGAGGAGGAAGCCGAAGCGGCCGGCTATGGCGTGTTGTCCGCCATCCCCGACGCCCATGGGATAGCGGTGGATCTCGGGGGTGGCAGTCTGGAACTCGCTGAAGTCGCCAATGGGCAGGTTGGGCGCCGCGCGTCGTTTCCGTTGGGGGTGCTGCGTCTGCCGGTGCTGCGCAAACAAGGGCAGCAAGCGTTCGAACGCGCGGTGCGCAAGATGCTGCGCGCGGCATCCTGGCCGGACGGGATGACGGGTCTGCCGCTCTATCTGGTCGGCGGATCGTGGCGCGCGCTCGCGCGGCTCGATCTTGAACTTACCCAGGATCCGCTCGCGGTGCTCGACCAGCACAGCCTGCCCCGTGCGGCGCTCCGCCGACTGCTCCGCGCGACGAACCGGCTGTCGTTCGAAGAATTGCGGGCGATCCCCGGCATGGCGTCGAACCGCGCCGCCGCGCTGCCCGACGCGGCGGCCCTGCTCGCGGCGCTGGTCAACATCCTCGATGTTCCCGAAATGACGGTTTCGTCGTCGGGGCTGCGCGAAGGGCTGCTCTACCAGGCGCTCGACGCAGCGACGCGCGCGCAGGATCCGCTGATCGTCGCCGCCGAGTTCGAAGGCCGCCGCCTCGCGCGCTTTGCGCCGCACGGCCGCGCGATTACCGAATGGATCGCGCCGCTGTTTGCCGACGAAGCGCCCGCCGACAGCCGCGTCCGGCTGGCCGCCAGCCTGCTCAGCGATGTCGCCTGGTCGGCCAACCCCGATTTCCGCGCCGAACGCGGAATGGAGATCGGGCTGCACGGCAACTGGCGCGGCATCGACATTCCGGGCCGCATCCTGCTGGCGCGCGCGCTGCACGCGGGGTTTGGCGGCGCCGACAGCGATTTTCCCGATATGGTATCGCTGGTGACCGACGACCGGCTGGCGCGGGCGCGGCAATGGGGACTGGCGATCCGGTTGGCGCAGCGGCTGACCGGCGGGGTCGAGGCGCCGCTGAAGGCCAGCCGAATCGCGCTGGCCGACGGGCGGTTGCGGCTCAGCCTCGACGCGGGCTGGCACCATCTGGCTGGCGAATCGGTCGAGCGGCGCTTGCGAGCGCTGGCGCAGGCACTCGATGCAAAGCCCGAGCTGGTATTGCTC
>JAHCKJ010000298.1 GCA_026125835.1 Sphingopyxis sp. | reverse complement strand
TGGGATTCGGGTGTCACCCATTATGACGTCGCCTCGATCGCCGAGGTACGCCTTGTCGCGCGCACCCTGCCGCAGGCGACGCTGTGCTTCATGCACCCGGTAAAGGCCGAGGAAGCGATTTCCGAAGCCTATTGGAAGCATGGCGTGCGCACCTTCTCGCTCGACACGATGGACGAGCTCGAAAAGATCGTCCGCGCGACCGAAGGCGCGGCCGACCTCAACCTGCTCGTGCGCCTGCGCGTTTCGTCCGACCATAGCAAGCTCAGCCTCGCCGCCAAATTCGGCGCCGAAGCCGACGAGGTGGCCGAACTGCTGATGGCGACCCGCCAGGCCGCCGACGCGCTCGGCATCTGCTTCCACGTCGGCAGCCAGGCGATGACCCCGCACGCCTATGCGCAGGCGATGGAACGCGTTCGTGCTGCCATCGTCGCGGCGTCGGTCACCGTCGACATCATCGATGTCGGGGGCGGCTTTCCGTCGTCCTATCCGGGCATGGAGCCGCCGCCGCTCGACGCCTATTTCGACACCATCCACCGCAGTTTCGAAAGCCTGCCGATCAGCTATTCTGCCGAACTGTGGTGCGAACCCGGCCGCGCGCTGTCGGCCGAGTACAGCTCGCTGATCGTCCGCGTCGAAAAGCGCCGCGGCGACGAGCTCTATATCAATGACGGCGCCTATGGCGCATTGTTCGACGCCGCGCACGTCGGCTGGCGCTTTCCGGTGTCGCTGCAACGCGATGTCGAAAGCGACGCCGAGATGGTGCCGTTCAGCTTCTATGGCCCGACCTGCGACGACCTCGACCATATGGCGGGGCCGTTCTTCCTGCCGGCGGACATCAAGGCGGGCGATTTCATCGAAATCGGTATGCTTGGTGCCTATGGCTGCGCGATGCGGACCAAGTTCAACGGCTTCGGCGCCGACGAGACCCATGTTGTCAGCGACGAACCGATGACCAGCCTCTACACGGGCGAAGTCGAACAGGAACGCCGTAGCGCGACGGTGACCAAGCTGTTCTGATCGCCGCCGCGCGGCGATCGGGTCACATCGCGGCGATACGGGGGATGACGTGATCGGCGTCGTGCCCGACGCCGCGTAGCGTTGCCGACGCAAAGCCGTTCTGTCCCGACAGGCCGACATAACCCAGCCCGGGAACCTTCGTTGAGACGCCCCGGCGGTGGAGCGGCTGACCCTTCGCGTCCAAAGCCCCGCACGGCCGCAGAAAATCCATCGCGTGGCGAAATCCGGTGGCAAAAATCACCTGATCGACGCGTTCGGTGGTGCCGTCGGGCCAGACGACGCCATCCGCGGTAAAAGCACGGAACATCTTTCGCGTCGCGGGGCGATTGGCGCGCAACGCGGCCTTGTAGCGGCCATCGTCGACGATGGGGACGCCATGGTCCGAAAACAGGTTCAGGCCGTTCAGGCGCAGCTTGTCGAACCACCAGTGAATATCGTGGCCCAGCACCCGCTGCGGCAGAAAGCGCAGCTTGTCACGGACGGCCAGGGTCACGTCGGCATGCCCCGCCAGTTCCACCGCAATCTGCACCGCCGAATTTCCAGCCCCGACCACGATGATCCGCTGGCCCCGATAGCAATCCGGATTGCGATATTCCGATGAATGCGTGATGCGGCCCCGATATTCGGCTTGTCCGGCGATCCGCGGCACGTTCGGCGCGCCAAAGGCTCCCGATGCGACAATCAGCTTTTGCGCGCGGATCGGCGTTCCGCCTTCGGGCCTCAACACAAATCCATCGGGCTCGCGGGTAACCGACGATATTCGCGTGCCCAATTTCACCGGGAAGGCGAAATGGTCGCGATACTGTTGCAGATAATCGACGACATCATCGCGCGTCGGATAGGCGTCGGGCGCGCCCTGCATGCCAAACTCCGGCAAAGACGAGTAGCGCACCGGCGAAAACAGCTCGAGACTGTCGTAATAATGGCGCCACGAGCCGCCGACTGCCTCCTCGGCATCGACGATCAAGAAGTCGGCGCCCGCGCGTTGCAAAAGACGCGCCGCCGCCAGCCCCGCCTGCCCGGCCCCGATCACCACATACTTATGATCGCTCATGCATTGGCCCGTTCGGCAAAGCCGTGCCGCAACCGGTCATCGCCGTCGGCAAATTCGGGCACATTCAGCCACAGCCGCAGCAGGTGCCGTTTTTCGTCGGGCGCGTCCCAATCCTCATAATCGGTGCGCGCGTGCAGCACGACCGAGTTTTTCAGGAACTGCATGTCGCCCTCCTGAAAATTCATGTCGAGCGCCATGCCGGGTTCGAAGGGCAGCCATTCGAGCAGGTCGAGCAGGCTCTGCTCGTCGTCGCTGAGCGCCGCGATTTCGGGAAAATCCTCGGCGGCGTTGCGGATATACCAGGTCAGCAGCATCATCCGGAAAATCCCGCCATCGCGGCTGACGATCGGATAGCGGAAGGTCTTGGGACCATCGGGTCCCAGCTGTCCGTGCGCATGATGGTGAAATTCGCGCTCCATCAGCGGCGCCAGCTCCGGGCGCCGCGCCACGACCTGGTTATACACCTCGACCGACGAACAGGTGCGGCTGACCCCGCCCGCCCGCGCACCGCGCAGGCACAGCAGCCCGATGATGTCGGCGCCATCGGTATGAAAGGCCAGCTCGGCGCGCGTCTTGTACAGGCGGACATTGTGATCGCTGGCCGGGGCGCCAGTGTCGCGAATGTCAACCAGCATCTCGCCCGCCGGATTCTGCGCGGTCGGCTGGCCGAGATGCAGGCCGATC
>JAHCKJ010000297.1 GCA_026125835.1 Sphingopyxis sp. | reverse complement strand
GATCTGAAGCGTGCGGCAGCACTTGAAGCGGCAGGAGGCAAACCCGCCCGATGAACACGCTGGTCGTCCGTCCGACCCGGGTACGTACCGCCGGTGTCCGGCAGCAGATATTGCTGACTGCACAGCAGCGGCTGATGATCCTGATGCTGCTGTTCATGGCGGCATTTTTTCTGGTGTCGGTCCGCCTGGTCTATTTCGCGCTGTTCGACACCGGATCGCAAACGGGATCGCGGACCGGGGGTTTCATTCCGGCGCGCGCCGATATCGTCGACCGCAACGGTGTGCCGCTGGCGCGCACCATCGACGGTTATGCGATCCGCGTGGTGCCCGAGAAGCTGCTGAACAACCGGCAATATCTGGCCGACGAGCTGCACAAGATTTTTCCCGATACCCCCCGCGCCGAACTGCTTGCCAAGCTGAGCGGACCGCGCCCCACCTATATCCGCCGCCGCGCGCTGCCCGACCAGGTCGCGGCGGTGAACGCCATCGGCGACGTCGGTTTCGATTTTCCGCGCGAGAAGGAGCGGCTTTATCCGCAACTGTCGCTCGCGGCGCATGTGCTGGGCTTTATCAATGCCGACGGCGAAGGGGTTTCAGGTGTCGAGGGCGCGTTCGAGAGCCGCCTGACCGACGCGGCAACCCGCGGCGAACCGCTGGCGCTGTCGATCGACGCGCGGGTGCAGGGCGTGCTCGAAAGCGAGCTGGGATCGGCCGTCACCAATCTGGAGGCGCTGGGCGGCGCCGGGATTATCCTCGACGTTCACACCGGCGAGATTGCGGCGATGACATCATTGCCCACCTATAACCCCAACAAGCTGGTGCCGGACAATATGGCGGCGCGGCGCAATGCGGTGACGCACAATCTGTACGAGCTGGGTTCGACCTTCAAGCCGCTGACCGTGGCCGCCGCGATCGACGCGGGGACGGTCACCAGCATGGCGCGCCGTTACGATGCGACCCAGCCGCTTGCGATTGCGGGTTTCCGGATCCGCGACAGCCACCCGTCGCGGCGCTGGCTGAATGTTCCCGAGACGCTGATTCACAGTTCGAACATCACGACCGCGCGGATCGCCGACGAGTTGGGCCGCGAGAAGATGGAGGCGATTTTCCGCAGCCTGGAGTTCGATGGCCGGCCGCAGATCAACCTGAAGGAACGCGCCTTTCCCCTGTGGCCGCGCGACTGGGGGCGCCTGACCACGATGACGACGGGTTATGGCCATGGCATCGCGGTGACGCCGCTGCATCTTGCAAGCGCTTATGCGGCGCTGGTCAACGGCGGCATTTATCGGCCCGCGACGATCACCAAGCTGGGCGATGCGCCGCCGCCGAAGGGGCGCCGCGTGTTCAAGGCCGCGACCAGCGCGCGGATGCGCCAGCTGCTGCGCCTGATCGTATCGGACGGCACCGGCAAGAAAGCCGAAGCCCCCGGTTTCCGCGTCGGCGGGAAGACGGGGAGCGCCGAAAAGCCCGGTGCGGGCGGCTATCGCCGCAGTTCGGTCGTCGCGACCTTTGCCGCCGCCTTCCCGATGGACAATCCGCGCTATGTCGTGCTGGTGATGATCGACGAGCCGAAGGGCAATGCCTACAGCTCGGGCCAGCGCACCGCGGGATGGACCGCGGCACCGGTTGTCAGCAAGGTGGTGATGCGCGCCGGGCCGATGCTGGGCGTGTTCCCCGACGAAAGCCGCGACGTTGACGTTTCCGAACTCACCCCGCTGCTGTGGAGAAACGGGGAAGGCGTGTAATGCGGCTGTCCGCGCTGCTCGAACAATCACATGACGGGGCACCCGATCCGGTCGTGACCGGGCTGGCGATTGACCATCGCAAGGTGGCGCCGGGGACCGTGTTTGGCGCCTTTGTCGGCGAGAAATTCAACGGCGAGGATTTCATTCCCGCCGCGGTGGAAGCCGGGGCGATTGCGGTTGTCGCGCGGCCCGAAGCCCGCGTCGAAGGCGCGGTGCATATTGCCGAAGCCAATCCGCGCCGCGCCTTCGCGCATATCGCGGCGCGCTTCTTTCACCGGTTTCCGGCAACCTGCGTCGCGGTGACGGGGACCAACGGCAAAACCTCGACCGTCGAAATGACGCGCCAATTGTGGCGGATGGCGGGGTTCAACGCGGCGTCGATCGGCACGCTGGGCATCACGACATCGGTCGACAGCGCGTCGACCGGGCTGACGACGCCCGACATCGTGACCTTCCTCAGCACCATGTCCGGCCTGGCGGTCGAGGGGGTCGGCCATGCGGCGTTCGAGGCGTCAAGCCACGGGCTTGACCAGTATCGCACCGAAGGATTGCCGGTAAGGGCGGCGGCGTTCACCAATCTCAGCCACGATCATCTCGACTATCATGGCACAATGGAGGCCTATCTCGCGGCCAAGTTGCGGCTGTTCACCGAGGTGGTCGATGCGGACGGCGCGGCGGTTGTCTGGGCCGATGATGACTATTCGGCGCGGGTGATCGAGGCGGTAAAGGCGCGCGGCATCCGGCTGCCGACGGTCGGGGCAGGAGGCGAGGCGCTGCGCTTGATCTCGCGCGAGCCGACGCAGCTTGGCCAGTCGCTCGTCATCGCGGCGGGCGAGCAGGTCCACAAGGTCGATCTGCCGCTGATCGGCGCCTATCAGGTCGCCAATGCGATGGTGTCGGCGGGGCTGGTCATCGCGACCGGCGGCGATGTCGCACAGACGCTGGGCAATCTGGCGCGGCTCCAGCCGGTGCGCGGGCGGCTCGAACGCGCGGCGATCACCAAGGCGGGCGC
>JAHCKJ010000296.1 GCA_026125835.1 Sphingopyxis sp. | reverse complement strand
CCTTGGTTTCGGGATGAACGCCCGCGGCCTGCGGTTCGCCGATCTCGCCCTGCCCCGCCAGTTCGTCGGCATCGCGCAGCGTGTCGAGGTGCATCAGTTTCTTGATCAGCGGCGACACCACGATCACCAGCACGCCAAAGCCGATCGCCCACAGCCCGATCGTCTGATACACGTCGAGCACCAGCGTCTTGCCCGCGCCTTCCCCGCTTGCGCGTTCCGACCCTGTCGCGGCGGCGATCAAACCCGCAGCGAAATTACCCGTGGCCGATGCAAAGAACCACGTCCCCATGATAAGGCTCGCCATATGCGCAGGTGCCAGCCGGTTCATTGCGCTGAGCCCCACCGGCGACAGGCAGAGCTCGCCGGTCGTGTGCAGCAGATAGATCAAGAAGATGAACAGCACCGGGGTCGCGTTGCCGATCCCGGCCGCCTCGGCACCCCATTTGAGGACCAGGAAGCCCAGTCCGAGCTGAAGCATGGCGAGGCCGAATTTAGCCGGTGCCGACGGTTCCATGTTGCGGCGGCCAAGCCATGTCCACAGCATCGCAAACAGCGGTGCGAGCAGGACGATGTAACCGGCATTGAGCGACTGGAAAACCGACGCGGGCACGCCGGCACGATCGACATAGCGGTCGGTGAACAGGTTCAGCGACGAACCCGCCTGTTCAAACAAGGCCCAGAACAGGATCGAACCCAGGATCAGGAACATCGCGGCAAAGATGCGGTCGCGGTCTTCGCGCGGCAGTTTCACCACCGCCGTGAAAATGACATAGGCCACCAAAATGGCCCCGGCGATGCCCAGCAGCGTGCCGACGATCGCCTGATTCTGCACCATCCACCAGCAAACGCCGACCGCGATCAGACCCACGATATAAAGCAGCCATTCCAGCTTGATGCCCATGACGGGGGCGGCCAGCTTGGCCGGATCGGGCGCCTCGCCGCGGCCGAGCAGCAGCGGCTTGCCCCAGATAAACACGATCAGGCCGAGCAACATCCCGAAACCGGCAGCGCCGAAGCCATAGGCCCAGCCATAGGTTTCGCCGAGGTAGCCGCAAAGCAGCGAACCCAGGAACGCGCCCAGGTTAATCCCCATGTAAAAGATCGTATAGGCGCCGTCGCGGCGCACGTCGGTGCGCGGATACAGCTGGCCGACGATCACCGAGATATTGGCTTTCAGGAAGCCCGAGCCGACGATGATGAAGGCGAGCGCCAGCCAGAAGATGTTGAGACTGGCGGGATCCTGCCCGCCGTCACCCTCGAACCCCATGATGAAATGGCCAAAGGTCAGCAATATGGCGCCGTACAGCACCGCCTTTCGTTGCCCCAGCCATTTGTCCGCCAGATAGCCGCCGAGCACCGGCGTGATGTAGACCAGCGCGGTATAGGCGCCATAGATGACGCCCGATTCCCCGTCCGAAAACAGCCAGTGCTTGGTCAGGTAAAAGATCAGCAGCGCGCGCATCCCGTAATAGGAAAAACGCTCCCACATCTCGGCAAAAAACAGGACGAACAGGCCTTTGGGATGGCCGAGGAAGGTTCCTGCGGCATCCCCCGGCTGGGCATAGGCTTTGGTCATTGGCGACTTTTCCCTGAAGATTGTTGCTTTAGGGCCGATGATGCGGCCCGGTTGGGCGGCAACCTAGCGCGAAAATTGCGTAAGGGAAGAATCTAATTGCGCGTGAAACCTTATCTGCCGGACCGGCGCGCGTGGACGATTTTTATTGCGAGCCGCTCGCAACACTTGCACTGGCCGCCGCAAAAGGCCACATGGCGGCATGTTCAACGACAGTTCGTCGCTCCTCGCCCATCTCGCCACCCGCCGTTCGGGCAAGGCCCGCGACATGGTCGCGCCCGGCCCCGACGCCGCACAATTGCGCGACATCATTGCGCTCGCCCTGCGTACCCCCGACCATGGCAAGCTCGCGCCCTGGCGGATCGTCACCGTCGCCGACGACCAGCGCGCGGCCTTCGCGGCGCTGCTCAAACAAGCGTGGGTCAAGGAAAATCCGGGCGCCGCGGGCATGGACCTTTCCGCGCTCGACCAGTTCGCGCACCAGGCGCCGACGCTGCTCGTCCTCGTCTCCACCCCCGTCAAGGGGGCCAAGATCCCGGTGTGGGAACAGCAAATGTCGGCGGGCGCGGTCGGCATGAACCTGCTCCACGCCGCGCACGCGCACGGCTTCGTCGGCAGCTGGCTGACCGGCTGGGCCGCCTACAGCCCCGACGTTGCCGCCGCTTTCGGCGCGGGCGGGGGCGATACGATCGTCGGCTATTTCTTCCTCGGCACCGCAGGCGCCCCCCTGTCCGAACGCCCGCGGCCCGAATATGACGAGGTTGTTCGCACCTGGGACATTTAATGTCGCTATCCAGCTCAACGGCGCAATAAGCCGCATTTGACTGTGCTGCTGTCTTATGGCATCAAGGCGCCATGCTCGATCAGTCCAAACCCGTTTACCAGCGCCTGCGCGACGTGATCGCCAATGCGATCCTCGACGGCACCTATCGCGACGGCGACATGCTGCCGTCGGTCCGCTCGCTCGCGGCCGATGAAGGCGCCAACCCGCTCACCGTCGCGAAAGCCTATCAGACCTTTCAGGACGAAGGGCTGGTCACGGTGAAGCGCGGCGTCGGCATGTTCGTCGCCGCGGGCGCGACCGAACGGTTGCGCACCCTGATGCGCGAAGATTTTCTGGCCAATGTCTGGCCCCCCGTCGCCGACCAGATGCGCCGCATCGGGCTCGACGCGCGCACCCTGCTGGATTTGACCGACGCCTGACAAATTCGTC
>JAHCKJ010000295.1 GCA_026125835.1 Sphingopyxis sp. | reverse complement strand
GGACGATCTGCACCTGCGCGTTCGCCTCGCGGGTGACCAGATGGCCGACAGCGGTGCCGACCGCGGCGCCGACCAGCACGTCGCCGACGCGGTGTTTGCGCGCCTCGACCCGCGACAGCCCGACGAACGAGGCAACGAGATAGGCGGGAAAACCCGCCTCCCAGCCGTAACGATTGTGGAGCGTCGCGGCCGCGGCGAAGCTGGTCGATGTATGGCCCGACGGAAAACTCTTGTTGTCGCTGCCGTCGGGGCGGCGCGACGGAAACGCCTCCTTCATCCCCTGGGTCAGCAAAATCGTCCCGCCGATGCTGCCGCCCGCCTGCAACACGCCGTTCCAGTCGCGTTTGACCGCCGGTACGCCAAAAGCCACAACCACCAGCGCATTTTTGGCGACGGTTCCGGCGTCGTCCCAACCCTTTTCGCTTGCCTGCACGGGCGCGGCCGTGGTGAACGCGACGGCAATTGCTGCCAGTCCAAGGGTTCTTGCGGTCATAACTTGTCCTTTCGGTCGTTTCCGCTCCCGACCCCCGCGCGCGGTCACTTCGGACATACCGTACCCCGTTTCGCGCGCCAAGCCTATGTTACACTTTCGTGACAACGCCGAACGAGAGTGATGGCCCATCTTCATCGCTTATTACTATTGCGAACTATTTGCAAAGAAAGCCGGATTTTCGCCCTTTTCGCGGTTGTTTCCTTAACGGAATCGGCGTAGGGGCGGCGCAGCCTTTGGGACCGGATAGGGACTTTTGCCCGTGCCCCGCCGGTCTGTGACGCATTGCCGGGCTTGCCAGTGAAGGGAGTGCCGCGCGCCATGGGACGCAAGAAGATCGCTTTGATCGGAGCCGGGAATATCGGCGGAACGCTGGCGCTGCTCGCCGCGCAGAAGGAACTCGGCGATGTCGTCCTGTTCGACGTGGTCGAAGGCGTGCCGCAGGGCAAGGCGCTCGACCTGTCGCAGGTCGGCCCGATCGCGGGCTTCGACGCGAAGATCACCGGCTCGAACGATTATAACGACATCGCGGGCGCCGACGTCATCATCGTCACCGCGGGTGTCGCGCGCAAGCCGGGCATGAGCCGCGACGACCTGCTCGGCATCAACCTGAAGGTCATGAAGGCCGTCGGTGAGGGCATCAAGGCCAACGCCCCCGACGCTTTCGTTATCTGCATCACCAATCCGCTCGACGCGATGGTCTGGGCGCTACGCGAATTCTCGGGCCTGCCGCATAACAAGGTCGTCGGCATGGCGGGCGTGCTCGATTCGGCGCGCTTCAGCCACTTCATCGCCGACGAATTTGACGTGTCGGTGAAGGACGTGAACACCTTCGTCCTCGGCGGCCATGGCGACACGATGGTTCCCGTCGTCCGCTACTCGACCGTCAACGGTATCCCCGTCCCCGATCTGGTCAAGATGGGCCTGTCGTCGCAGGACAAGATCGACGCGATCGTCAAGCGCACCCGCGGCGGCGGTGGCGAGATCGTCGCGCTGCTCGGCACCGGTTCGGCTTTCTACGCCCCGGCTGCTTCGGGCATCGCGATGGCCGAAGCTTACCTCGGCGACCAGAAGCGCATCCTGCCCTGCGCCGCTTATGTCGACGGCCAATATGGTCTCGACGGCCTGTATGTCGGTGTGCCGGTGATGATCGGTGCGGGCGGTGTCGAAAAGATCGTCGAGATCGAGCTCGATGCCGAAGACGAGGCGGGCCTGCAGGTCTCGGTCGATGCGGTCAAGGAACTGCTGGAAGCCTGCAAGAATCTGGACTCCAGCCTCGCCTGATCCTTTTTTGCTGCGCCCGGCGCTTGGTGCCGGGCGGGCTGGCTCCCCCCAGGAGAATTAGATTATGTCCATCCTCATCGACAAGAATACCAAGGTCATCACGCAGGGTATGACCGGTGCCACCGGCACCTTCCACACCGAACAGGCACTCGCCTATGGCACCCAGATGGTCGGCGGCGTGACGCCGGGCAAGGGCGGCACGACGCACATCGGTCTGCCGATGTTCGACACGGTGGCCGAAGCGAAGGACGCGACCGGCGCGACCGCGAGCTGCATCTATGTCCCGCCGCCGTTCGCCGCGGACTCGATCCTCGAGGCGATCGACGCCGAAATACCGCTCATTGTCTGCATCACCGAAGGCATTCCGGTGCTCGACATGGTCAAGGTGAAGCGCGCCCTCAGCGGTTCGAAATCGCGCCTGATCGGCCCGAACTGCCCCGGCGTGCTGACGCCGGGCGAATGCAAGATCGGCATCATGCCGGGCAGCATCTTTTCCAAGGGCAGCGTGGGCGTCGTCTCGCGCTCGGGCACGCTGACCTATGAAGCGGTGTTCCAGACGACCAACGCGGGCCTCGGTCAGACGACCGCGGTCGGCATCGGCGGCGATCCGGTCAACGGCACCAACTTCATCGACGTGCTCGAGTTGTTCCTCGCCGACGAAGCGACCAAGTCGATCATCATGATCGGCGAAATCGGCGGCGACGCCGAGGAGCAGGCGGCGCAGTTCCTGATCGACGAAGCCAAGCGCGGCCGCAAAAAACCGATGGCCGGCTTCATCGCGGGCCGCACCGCGCCCCCGGGTCGCCGTATGGGCCACGCCGGCGCGATCGTGTCGGGCGGCAAGGGCGACGCCGAAAGCAAGATCGCGGCGATGGAAGCCGCGGGCATCACCATGTCGGCCAGCCCGTCCGAACTCGGCACGACGCTGGTCGAAGTGTTGAAAGAACGCGTGTGATTCAAGCGCCCGCTGGCAACAGTCGTTGTTAGCGGGCGTTGCTCCCATATCCTCCCCGGAG
>JAHCKJ010000294.1 GCA_026125835.1 Sphingopyxis sp. | reverse complement strand
CGAGGTCGGCGCCCGAAAAAACGCCGAGCCCCTCCATCTTGGCCGCGGTCACCGGCCCGATCCCGTGGAAGCGGCGGATCGACAGTGTCTGCACAAAGGCGGCGCCCTTGCCCGGCGGGATGACGGTGAGGCCGTCGGGCTTGTTCTGGTCCGACGCCAGCTTGGCGATGAACTTGTTGTAGGAAACCCCCGCCGAGGCGGTGAGGCCGGTTTCCTCGCGGATGCGCCGGCGGATCAGCCGCGCGGTTGCGGTCGCGCTGCCCAGTCCGGCCTTGTCGGCGCTGACGTCGAGATAGGCCTCGTCAAGCGACAGCGGCTCGACCTCGTCGGCATAGTCGCGAAAGATCGCGCGGATCTGGTGCGAGATGTCGCGATAGACGTCGAACCGCGGCGGCACGAAGATCAGGCCCGGGCATTGGCGCTTTGCGGTGATGCTCGGCATCGCCGAGCGAACCCCGAATTTGCGCGCCTCATAGCTGGCCGCGGCGACGACACCGCGCCGCGCCGATCCGCCGACCGCGACCGGTTTGCCGCGCAGCGCCGGATCGTCGCGCTGTTCGACCGACGCGTAAAAGGCATCCATGTCGACATGGATGACCTTGCGAACCGGGCCTTCGGCAGCTTCGCCAGTCAGGGAATCCTGAACATCGTCCACCGGACGCTTTTAACATGTTGCCCGAATGTTCTCAATGTCCGTGATCGCGGCGCTTGACGGGCGCGACGCGAAATGGCAATCGCGCCAGCCTTGGCGATGCGGGTATAGCATAGTGGTAATGCTCTAGCCTTCCAAGCTAGCTAGGCGGGTTCGATTCCCGCTACCCGCTCCAATCTTGCACGACAGCCTTGATCTTTTGACGTTCTTCGACTGCCGTCCGGACTCCGGTTAACCCGATGGTCAAGTTTCTGCGCCATTGGAATAGGTTGGTTACTGACTTTCCAATACGGTCACCGCTGGCTGCGACCGCAATCGGCAGCCCGCTCAGCTAATGTGGGGCCTTTGCAAGGCGGACGGGCATGCGTGAACTCAAGGTTTCGAGCGATACGTCGGCGTATGAAGTACCGGCCTCCCTGGATGAACAGGGCAGGCTGACCGACGATTGCGTGCGGCGTGCGCTCGCGATGATGGACACGCACGGTCTGGTTGTCCTGACCCACCTGCTGTCGGATGCCGAAGCGGCATTCGGTCTCGACCTGATCCGTCAAACCATCGACGATCCGGAGCGCAACCGCTGCTCCTTCGCCAGCGAGACCGACAATCGTTATTTGCGGCGCGACTTTTGCTCGCTTCCCTCGAACGAGCCGGTGACCCGCTTTGCGGCCACCTTGTGCCAGCGGCTGGAGGGTATTTACTCGGAGTATTGCGGCAGGACGCGCGCGCTGCTCGAAATCATCACCCTGACCAGCTATCGTGGCTCGTCGCATCAATATATCCACCGCGACCCGATGGGCGTCATCAGCCTGTTGGCGGCCGTGGAAGATGTCTCGGAGCAGCAGGGCGGGACGGTGTTTGTTCCGGGTACGCACGGGTACGGCGGCGCCGAATACCGGCATGGCGGCGCGGCCGACGAGCTGATGCGGCTATTCAGGATACAGTGCAACTGGCGCATCTTGCGCCACAATCTGAAAAAACTCTGGCGGATGCGCAAAGGCGAAGAGGCTCCGCTGGGCGACGGCGAGTTTCTCGACCGGGTGTTTTCGACCAGATGGGACCAGCACCAGCCGAATCTGCTGCGCTTCTTGCTGGGCAAGAACAATGAATTCAGCATTCGCATGCTGGGTCCCCGCACATTGTGGAAGCTGTATCGCCAGCGGAAGAAGCTGGGCAATCTGTTCCGCCTGGTGCAGGCGGCGCCGCGCAAGGGGACGGTCATCCTCTATCGCAGCGATATCCTTCACGCCGGCCCTGACAACCGGTCGCCTGTTCCCCGGCGCCTGTTCGCGATGAGCATCGCGCGCGACGTCATCGACGCCAAATACTGGCATGACGGATATTCACCGCATCCGGCCTTGACGGCCGATCCCCTTTGCCTGGGTGATCTGTTGGGTGCCTCGCGCCTGCTGCTACCTTCCACGGCATCGAACGGCCGCGCAAAGGCTTTGGTGAATTAATTCCCGGGTGAGGATTCTATCCCGAGCAGCTCGACGGTGAACAACAAAGTAGCGGCGCCGGGGATCGGGCCTTTGCCGTCGGACCCATAGGCAAGCCGCGCGGGGATCGCGAGTTCGACCTTGTCGCCGACGCCCATCAGCGCGACGCCCTCTTGCCAGCCCGGGATGACGCGATTGAGCGGAAAGCTGGTCGGGGTGCCGCGCTTGAGCGAGCTGTCGAACTCGCGGCCGTCGGCGAGCGAGCCGACATAATGGACCGTCACGACGTCGGCCGGGCCGGGGCGAGCGCCGCTGCCGTCGCCCGCGATGCGGCGCCACCGCAGCCCGCTGGACGTCACCTGCCAGCCGTCCGCGCCGTTGCGTTCGGCCAGCGCCGCCATCTGGCGGTTCAGCCAGACGGTGCCCGTCGCTGGCTCGGCGCTGGACGTCCCATGGTGGGCCAACGCCAGCGTGGTTGCGACAAACGGCAGTGCAAAATAGCGGAATGAGGCCATGATCGATCCTTGTGACAAGCTTTTGCGTCGATGGTCGTTCGGCCGATAGCGAATAATTCGGCGATACGCACCGCCTGCTTCACCCAGCTTGTGCGGGGTCGGCCTCGGTCAATGCGGTTGATTTACACGACAAAATCGGCGCGGGGGTGGATCAATCGGCGCTGACGTTCGTTTTACGGTTGCGAATAGTCATTTCAAATA
>JAHCKJ010000293.1 GCA_026125835.1 Sphingopyxis sp. | reverse complement strand
GGATCGGCGGGGCTCATATGCGCCGCCAGCGTCTGCGCCCAGTCGAGTCCCAGCGCCTCGCCCAGATGGGTGAAGGCGTGGGTCACCGCGACCTCGTCGTCGCCGCGCCGCTCCGCCAGGTCGACGATGCCGATCGCGCCGTCGGTCTTGAACAGTCGCACCACCGCCGCCGTCAGCGCCTCGGGAGCGCCGGCGTCGAGCAATTGCTGGCTCAGCATGTCCCACTGCCGCTTGACCGAGGCGCTGAGCAGGCCATCGACGCTTTCGTTGAGGCGATCGACGCCGGGCTCGAGCCGCGCGACGACCGGCCCCGGCTGCGACAGCGACTGCGTCACGCGCAGCAGGTCGGCCATCTGCGACGTCATCGCCGACGCGGCCTGCGCGAAGAGCGACAGGCGGATACCCTCGTCGATTTTGGCCGTGTCGAGTGCGGTCCAGATCGCCGGCAGGTCGAGCAATCGCTCGACCGCGACGAACGCCGCCGCGACATCGCCGAGCGCACAGCCTTCTTCCTCGACCAGTTCGAACGGATGGACGATTCCCATGCGGTTGACGATGCGGTTGGCGATCTTGGTCGCGATGATTTCGCGGCGCAGTTGATGATCGGCGATCGCCGCTGCGAAATCGCGTTGCATCTCGGCCGGGAAGGCGGCGGCGAGGTCGCTCGCCAGCGCGGGATCGTCGGGCAGGTCGCTGTTCTCGATCGCGTCCTGCAACGCCAGCTTGGCGGTCGACAGCAGCACCGCGAGTTCGGGCCGCGTCAGCCCGCGTCCCTCGACCGAGCGGCGGAGCAGCTCGTCGTTCGCCGCCAGCCCCTCGACCTTGCGGTCGAGCCGTCCCGACGCCTCGAACGTCTCCATGATCCGCACCAGCGACGGCACCGCCGCCGATCCGCCCTTTTCGGCGATCGACAGCGCCAGCGCCTGCAACCGGTTATCCTCGAGCACCAACGCCGACACATTGTCGGTCATGCGGACCAGCAATGCGTCGCGGTCTTCCTGGCCGAGGCGTCCTTCGGCCATCTCGCGGTTGAGCGCGATCTTGATATTGACCTCGTTATCCGAACAATCGACCCCGGCGCTGTTGTCGATGAAGTCGGTGTTGATCCGCCCGCCCTTTGCAGCGAACGCGATGCGCGCCGCCTGGGTGACGCCAAGGTTCGCGCCTTCGCCCACGGCGCGGACGCGCAGATCCTCGGCATCGACGCGCAGCGCGTCGTTGGCAGGGTCGCCGACCTCGGCATTGTTCTGGCTCGCCGCCTTTACATAAGTGCCGATGCCGCCGAACCAGAGCAGGTCGACCGGCGCCTTCAGGATCGCGGAAATCAGCGAACCGGGGTCGATCTCCTCCACCGACAGGCCAAGCAACGCCTGCACTTCGGGGCTTAAGGGAATGCTCTTCTGGCTGCGCGGGAACACCCCGCCACCCTTCGAGATCAGTTTCTTGTTATAATCGTCCCAGCTCGACCGCGGCAGATTGAACATCCGCTCGCGCTCCTTCCAGCTTTTCGCCGGATCGGGATCGGGGTCGAGAAAGATGTGGCGGTGGTCGAAGGCGGCGCATAATTTGATCGCCTTCGACAACAGCATGCCGTTGCCGAACACGTCGCCCGACATGTCGCCGCACCCGACGACGCGGATCGTGTCGCTCTGCACATCGACGCCCATTTCGGCGAAGTGGCGCTGGACCGAAACCCACGCGCCCTTCGCGGTGATGCCCATCGCCTTGTGGTCATAACCCTTCGACCCGCCGCTGGCGAAGGCATCGCCCAGCCAGAAGTCGCGCTCCATCGCCAGCGCATTGGCGACATCGGAAAAGGTCGCGGTCCCCTTGTCGGCGGCCACGACAAAATAGGGATCGTCGCCGTCGCGGATCGCGACCCCTTTGGGATGGACGACCTTGCCGCCGACCAGATTGTCGGTGATCGACAGCAAGGAGCGGATGAAGATACGATAACATTCAGTGCCTTCGGCAAACCACGCATCGCGATCGAGCGCCGCGTCGGGCAGCGCCTTGGGGTAGAAACCGCCCTTCGCGCCGGTCGGCACGATCACGGCATTCTTCACCCGCTGCGCTTTCATCAAGCCCAGGATTTCGGTGCGGAAGTCGTCGCGGCGGTCGGACCAGCGCAGCCCGCCGCGCGCCACCGGACCGGCCCGCAGGTGAACGCCCTCGACCCGCGGCGAATAGACCCACACCTCGCGCCAGGGCAAGGGTTTGGGCAGGCCGGGCACGAGGCTGGAATCGATCTTGAACGCCAGCGCCTCGGCTGCGGCGGGAGCAAAGGCATTGGTGCGCAGCGTCGCGCCGATGACGGCGTGGAACAGTCGCAGGATGCGATCCTCGTCGATCGACTTGATGTCGGCAAAGCCCGCCAGAATATCGGCGTCGAGCACCGCGGCGCGTTCGTCGTCGCGCTGCTTCGGATCGTGCAGCGCCTGGAACCGGTCGATCAGCGCCTTCGTCAACGTCGGCGCATGACGCAGCGCGCTGACCACCGTGTCCATGCCATAGGCCGATCCGCCCTGACGCAGATAGCGGAACCAGGCACGCAGCCACACGATCGCGCGCGGGTCGATCTGGTTGGTCAGCACCAGTTCGTTGAACGCGTCATTTTCCGCCCGGCCGTCGAGCACCGCCGCGATCGCGTGCTCGATCACCTCGGCGTAAGGCAGCAGCGCCCGTTCGTCGACCGACGCGGGCAGGCGCAGGGTGAAGTCGTGGATGACGATCGGCAGGTCTTCGTCGCCGTCGCTCCCATAAGTGCGCGCCTGATGGAGCGCGGTCGGTATCTCCTCGAGCACCTCGAACCCGAAATGTTCGAGCGCGGGAACGACGTCCGACA
>JAHCKJ010000292.1 GCA_026125835.1 Sphingopyxis sp. | reverse complement strand
CCACGACATCGTCGGCATTTTCTATGCCAAAGCCGACGGCAGCTTTATCGAGGAAGTGATCTTCCCGAGCTATAACCCGAACGGCATCGGCCTGTCGCCCGACGGGACCAAACTCTACGCCGCCGAAACCTATACGTGCCGTCTGACCCAGTTCAACATCGTCGCGCCCGGTAAGGTCGATGACGCCGCAGGGCCGGGCGGTCCCGGCATCCCGCTCTACCGCCCGGCGGGTTATAAATTCTTCGACAGCCTGGCGATGGAGGCGAGCGGCAATATCGCCGTCGCGACGATCGGCGAATGCGGGATCAGTGTCGTCTCGCCCGCGGGCGAGCTGGTCGAATTCGTCGCGACCGACGATATCTTCACCACCAACATCGCGTTCGGCGGACCGGACCGACAGGACGCCTATATCACCCTGTCGGGGACGGGTCGGCTGGTAAAGACGCGCTGGGCCAGACCGGGATTGCAACTGCAATATTGAAAGGCAGCCCGTGCACGAAGAAAACCATGCCGTCACCCGCATCGGCTGGTTGCGCGCCGCGATCCTCGGCGCCAACGACGGGATCGTATCGACCGCCAGCCTGATCGCGGGGGTCGCGGCGGCGGGTGCCTCCCCGTCGACCTTGCTGGTGACCGGCAGCGCGGGGCTGGTTGCGGGCGCCATGTCGATGGCCGCGGGCGAATATGTGTCGGTCAGCTCGCAGGCCGACGCCGAAAAGGCCGATGTCGAGCTGGAAAAACGCCATCTCGCCGCCGACCCCGAATATGAGCTTGAGGAGCTGACACAAATCTATCAGCAGCGCGGGCTCGATCGCGCGCTTGCCGAACAGGTGGCGGCGCAGCTGACCGCCCATGACGCGCTCGACACCCATTTGCGCGACGAGCTGGGCCTGACCGATGCCATGGCGGCGCGCCCGATTCAGGCGGCCGCGGCGTCGGCGGCGAGCTTTGCGATCGGCGCGGCCTTGCCGCTGGCCACGATCTTTTTCGACGCAGGGCCGTCGCTGCCCTGGACGGTCTCCGCCGCGTCGCTTGCCTTTCTGGCGCTGCTCGGTGCGCTCGGCGCGCGCGCCGGCAACGCGCCGATGCTGCGTCCGGTGCTCCGCGTGACCTTTTGGGGCGCGATGGCGATGGCTGCGACGATCGCCATCGGCTCGCTGCTGGGAACCACCATCGGCTGACCGGTACCGCTGCACGATTGTCAGCGCGGCCGACATCTGTATGGTCCCCGCTCCGCCGCAGTCGCGGCCACATATAGGGGGGTCCGGACATGGGTTCAGCAAGCTGGGCGATCGACATCGATCGCGATGATATCAGGCAGGCCCGCTTGGTTGAGGAGGCCGTCGCACCGCTCGCGCCGGGCCAGGTGCGGGTGCGTGTCGACAGCTATGCGATGACCGCGAACAACATCACCTATGCCGTATTCGGCAAGCCCGCCGGATTGTTCGGCAATGATCAGGGCTATTGGGATTTCTTTTCCGAACCGGGCGAACCCGGTCGTCTGCCGGTCTGGGGTTTCGCCACCGTTACCGAAAGCGCCGCCGAGGGCGTATCGGTTGGCGATCGTTTCTACGGCTATTATCCGATGGCAAGCGATGCGGCGCTGACCGTCGGCAAGGCCGGGCCGGGGGGCTTTACCGACATCACCCCGCGGCGCACCACGCTGCCGCCGATCTATAACCAATATCAGCGCATCGACGCGCTGCCCGACTATCGCGCTGCCGATCACGATTATTGGCCGGTGTTCCGCCCGCTGTTCCTGACCGGCTGGCTGATCGCCGACCAGTTCGAGGATGAGGGCGATTATGGCGTCCAGCAGATCCTGATCGCCAGCGCGTCGAGCAAGACCGCGATCGGGCTCGGCTTTGCGCTGGCTCAGCGCGCCGACCGTCCGGAAACTATCGGGCTGACCAGTGTGGGCAATGTCGAGGCGCTGGCGGCGCAAGGCATTTACGACCGCGTCATCAGCTACGACCAGATCATGACGCTCAACGCCGCCACCCCCGCCGCGCTGGTCGATATGGCGGGCAATGGCGCGGTGACGCGCGTCGTCCACAGCCATTTCGGCAACCAGCTTCAGGCCTCGATCATCGTCGGCAAATCGCATTGGGATGCCCAGGCCGACGTCGAGGGACTGCCCGGCCCCGAGCGCCAGGGATTTTTTGCCCCCGGTCGTAGCCAGAAACGCATTGCCGACTGGGGCGGCGCGGTGTTCGGCCAGACGATCGCCGAAGCCTGGCTGGCATTCATGGATGTCGCGCCGCGGCTCGCCGCGATCGACATACGACGCGGCGGGCAAGCCGCGCTGGAGGCCTATCACGAAATGCTCTCGGGTCGCACCGACGCCAAAGCAGGGATCGTCGTCATCCCATGAAATACAGCACCGTCATTTTCGATTTCGGCGGCGTCATCACGTCATCGCCGTTCGAGGCGTTCAACCGCTTGGAGGAAGAACGCGGCCTGCCGCGCGATTTCGTGCGCCGCGTCAATGCCGCCGACCCCGACCACAACGCCTGGGCGAAGTTCGAGCGGGCCGAGATCGACGCCGCCACCTTTGACACGTTGTTCGCCGCCGAGGCACGGGCGCTGGGGCATGAGCTGGAGGGCGAGGCGGTGCTGGCGGTGCTGGCGGGTGCGGTGCGCCCGGCGATGGTCGCGGCGCTCGACACGCTGAAAGCCAAGGACTTCACCATCGGCTGCATCACCAACAATGTGCCCAGCGGCCATGGCGCCGGGATGGCGCGCAGCTTTGCCGCGGCCGAAGAGGTTGCCGCGATCATGGCGCGCTTCGACCATGTCATCGAATCGAGCAAGGCCGGGGTGCGCAAACCCGATCCGCGGATTTACCGGATGATGTGCGACGC
>JAHCKJ010000291.1 GCA_026125835.1 Sphingopyxis sp. | reverse complement strand
GCCTTGGGTAAATTTTTAATTCGGTTGGTTTGTAGCTACGTCTCTACACCCACGGTTCGCGCACGCGCTCGGGGTGTCTCGACTTCGCTCGACACGAACGGGATTAGGGGATCGGCGTGAAATCGTCACGGCCTAATCAGGCCGCCGCGCTCAATGCTTGCGCGTCAGCTCGCGCATCGCATCGTCCAGCCCAGCAAGGGTCAGCGGGTACATGCGGTCGTTCATCAGCTGCTTGATCAGCTTCACCGACTGGGTATAGCCCCAATGCGCCTCGGGCACCGGGTTCAGCCATACCGCGGCGGGATAGACTTTGGTGATCCGGCCGAGCCAAACGGCGCCCGATTCCTCGTTGAAATGTTCGACGCTGCCGCCCGGATGGGTGATCTCGTAAGCGCTCATCGACGCGTCGCCGACAAAGATTACTTTGTAATCATGACCATATTTGTGGAGGATGTCCCACATTTGGTGGCGTTCGGACCAGCGGCGCTTATTGTCCTTCCACACGCCCTCGTACGGGCAGTTGTGGAAATAGAAGAATTCGAGGTTCTTGAATTCGGTCGTCGCGGCGCTGAACAATTCCTCGCACAGCTTGATAAACGGGTCCATCGACCCGCCGACGTCTAGGAACAGCAGCAGCTTGACCGCATTGCGCCGCTCGGGGCGCATCTTGATGTCGAGCCAGCCCTGCCGCGCGGTGCCGTCGATCGTGCCCGGAATGTCCAGCTCGTCCGCCGCGCCCTCGCGCGCGAATTTGCGCAGACGGCGGAGCGCGATCTTGATGTTGCGGGTGCCAAGTTCCTTGGTGTTGTCGAGATTCTGGAACTCGCGCTTTTCCCAGACCTTCAGTGCGCGCTTGTGCTTGCTCTCGCCGCCGATCCGCACACCCTCGGGATTGTAACCCGAATTGCCAAAGGGCGAGGTGCCGCCGGTGCCGATCCACTTGCTGCCGCCCTCGTGGCGCTTCTGCTGTTCCTCGAGCCGCTCCTTCAGCGTCTCCATGATCTTGTCCCAGTCGCCGAGCGATTCGATCGCCGCCATTTCCTCGGGGGTCAGGAATTTCTCGGCGACCGCCTTCAGCCAGTCGGCGGGGATGTCGACGGGGTTCTGGCCATAGTCGGAAATAATGCCCTTGAAGACCTTGTTGAACACCTGGTCGAACCGGTCGAGCAGGCCTTCGTCCTTCACGTAAATCGCACGGCTGAGGTAATAGAATTGCTCGGGACTGCGGTCGATCACCTCGCGGTCAAGCGCCTCGAGCAGCATCAGATGCTCTTTCAGGCTGGCGGGAATGCCCGCGGCGCGCAGCTCGTCGAGAAAGCCGAAAAACATGGGGAAGGGTTATCGCGTTGCCGAGGCGCGCGCAATCCCTTTACGTAAACGGAAAGTGAAGCGTGCCGGTTCGGCGCGATGGCCGGTTTCGACGGATGGCGGATTTTTTACCCTCCCTCCCTCGAAGGTTGGGCAAAGTCTTATATCCGGCCCAAAACGGTTATCGACCGTTGCCTCAATCGCACGCCTTGTGCAGTTTCCACGCCAGCACTGCCGACACGAGACACATCACCGCCACCATCAAAAGCGTGTCGTCGATCGTCAGCCCCATGCCGATCAGCACGCTGAGCAACAGCACCGCGGTCACCATGAAACCCGAATTGACGATATTGTTCGCCGCCACGGTGCGCGCGGTCTGCGATTTGGCGACGGTGGTGGTCAGAAAGGCGTAGAGCGGCACGACGAACATACCGCCGGCAATCGCAATGCCGAGCAGGTCGAGGATGATGCGATCGCCCGCCGCGAGCGCCAGAAATTCGCGCCAGTCCATCAGGGTCGCGCCGTGATGGCTCCACCCCTTCACATTCCACCAAAGGTCAAGGACGAACAGGCTCATCACCAGCACCGACCCCGGCGAATAGCGCGCCGACACCTGTCCTTTCAGCAGCCGGTTGACGATGATCGACCCGATCGCGACGCCGACCGAGAAGATGGCGGTGAACAGGGTGGCGACGGTGTTGTCGGCGCCCAGCGCGTTTTTGACCAGTGGCGGGAACTGCGCCGCCAGGATCGCGCCGATCGCCCAGAAAAAGCTGATCGACACGATCGCCAGGAAAAGGCGCGGGATGTGCATCGTCGAATTGACCAACCGCCACGACGAGCGGAGCACATTATGGTCGATCGCCATGCCCGCCGCCTCGGCCTCGGGCGGTGCGGCGGGGACGAAGCTGGCGGTCAGGCGGCCGATCAGGGCCACCGCGATGATCCCCGGAATGGCGATATGCGGCGGCGTCAGCCCACCGACGATCGTCCCCATCAGGATTGCGATATAGGTACCCGCTTCGACCCAGCCGGTCCCGGCGAGCACCTCGTCCTCCTCCAGATGCTGCGGCAGGATCGCATATTTGATCGGTCCGAAGAAGGTCGAGTGAACTCCCATCGCGAACAGCGCCAGCAGCATCAACGGCACCAGATGCAGCCAGATGCCGATCGCGCCGGCGATCATGATTCCGATCTCGGCGCTTTTGACGATGCGGATGATTTTTGTCTTGTCGCCGCTGTCGGCGAGTTGCCCCGCCAGCGCCGAAAACAGGAAAAATGGCAGGATGAACAGCCCGCCCGCCAGCGCGTTGAACCACGCCTCGGTCTCCGGATCCTTGTAGATGGTGAAGGTGACCAGGATCACCATCGCCATCTTGTAGAAATTGTCGTTGAACGCGTTCAGGAACTGGGTCGCGAACAGGGGCAGGAACCGGCGTTGCTTCAACAGCGCAAAGGAACCGGTCATTGAAAATCCACTTTTGCAGCCTGACATTGCGACGGTGCCGATGCATCACGGCAATATTGTTGTCGCGCGGGGGGCTTATCGGTTAGGGC
>JAHCKJ010000290.1 GCA_026125835.1 Sphingopyxis sp. | reverse complement strand
ATAATCCCATCCACCCTTCGCGCTGCGCCGGTCAGAGATGGCGTATTTCGTCCGGTCGGTTCCACCAATTGTCATTCAGGCCGTCGCAATAGGTGACGGGTGCCGACACCAGTTCTTCGACGGTCAGGTCATCGATCGCCGCGACGCGGACGGACACGAACGCGCCGCCCAGTTCCTCGAGATAACCGCTGCCATGCGTCTGTGTGCCACAGGTGGAGCAAAATTGATGGGCGACCTCGAAATTCTCGTTCTTGCGGGCATAGGTGGCGAGCGACGGTTCGCCGGTCAGCAGTTCGAAATCATCGGGTTTGAGTCCGCCGACGTTCCAGTTCCGCTGTTTCCAGCAGAAACGGCAATTGCATTTGCTGCTGCCTGAATCGAGGTCCATCCGGACGCGGAACGTCACCGCGCCGCAGTGACAACTGCCGTGATACCAACGCTTCATTGCTTCTTCCTTTTCTTGGGACGGGGGTGGGATTTGCGGAGGTCTGCCGGGCCGACCGTAGCAGGGCGGGCCGTGCCGAACCAGATTGCGGCCGGGGTCAGCCGCTGCGGTGCGGCCTCGCCGACACGCTTTTCAAGCAGCGCATGATTTTTGTAGCTGCCGACAATCATGACCCGCTTGCCGGGGTGCGCCCGCACTGCCGCCACCGCTTGCTCCGCCATATAATGGTCCCAGTGGCTCTGCGCGGTAACAAAGGCCGGTCCGGCGAGCGCGAACTGCGCCGCCTGGACGCCGCCGACGATCTTTGCCGTCAATTCATCGTGAACATCGACGGCGCTTTGCCAGTGGGCGAGCAGGACCGCGTCGGCTTCGCTCTCGAGCCGGGCAAGCGCCGCGGCGCCTGCCGGATCGCGTTCGCGAAGCGCATTAAAGGCCGCGCCCGCGGCGCCGCTGATCGCGTCGAAGGTTTCGCCGCCGGGCTCCATCGCGACCGCCCGGACATCGCTGCGGTCGAGCAGCGGCCAGATGACCGCCGGATATTCGGGTCGGCCGGGCGTGGGCTTGCGAGCGGCGAGTTCGTCGGGGCGAACCTCCAGCACCACCACATCGGGGGCAAACGCCTCGATCGCGGCACGCAGGGCGTCATAGTCGAATCCGGGCTCGCGTTCGTGCAGGGTGTGGAGGGCGCCGACAACGAGTATTCGGTCGTCGGCAGCCGCGGCGTTGGCATGATGCCCCGCCGCGGTCGCCAACAGGATGCTTGCCGCCAAAAGCCGTCCTGTGCGCACGATATCAAACCTTTCACCGTCAATGTGGGTGATCCGTTTTCGGCCGGACAGGGGACGGGCGCGAGCCCGGATCGCCAAGCGGGACCGCGCGCCCGGCAAGCGGGCTTATCGCGGCAGATGGGCGGCGATGTTCTTGCGAAAGCGTCGGCTCAGCCGGAGTTGCCGACCGTCGGTCAGCACCAGCATGGCATCGCCGCGCCCCAGCCGCCGCATCGCACGGATGCGGTCGATGCGGACGATCGCCCCGCGGTGGATGCGCGCGAACTCGTCGGCAGGCAGGCGGCGGGACAACGCGGCAAGCGAATCGTCGGTCAGCATCGCGCGGCCGGCGCTGTGCAATTCGGCATAGTCGCCGGCGGCGGCGATCCAGTCGATCTCGCCGAGCGGCACCCGCAGCGCTCCGCCGGACCCGCGCACCCACAGCGCATCGTCGACTGTGCGTTCGAGCCCGACGCCGGATAGAGCAGCGGTCGTGGATGGCCGGTGCCGACGCCACGCCACGGCGGCGGTCAGCGCGAGATAGGCGAACAGCGACGTGTCGACGTTGGCCAGCAACACCGGCTTGGCCATGGCGAGCGGCGTCGCCGCATCCTGCCCGTAAACCGGCCAGAACAATATGACGAAAGCCGCGATGTGCGTGACGGTGGCGAGCGGATAGCCGAGCAGCCACAGGATGACGGTGGCCGCGCGGCCCGGTAGGGCGGCATCAATACGGTCGGCGGCCTTCAGGGCAAGCGGCGTCAGCAAGGCCCATATCGAGAATATCGCCGCGGTATAACCGAGCGTCGGCCACCAGGGCTGCGCCCGTCCGTGGTGGAGCGAGAAAATATAGCCCTGCGCGGCGCTCGCCAGGCTGGCCACAAACCAAAGGGCGCCCCCGATCGCCAATGACCGGAGCGCGGGTCCCCGCGGCGATGCCAAGGATTTGGTCAAGGCTGTGAAAAAAGCGGTCATTTCATCGGTTCATTGTCGCGTCGGTGTCCCGGCCGGGCTTTCAAAAGTGCAGTTCGGCCTGCATCGTCCGCCGGCCGCCGGGGCCCCGTGACCACAGGCGCAATCGATCATCCTGCCGTGCCATGCACAGGTCAAAGGGCGCGGTGTCGGTCAGCGGCACTTCGGCGCTAAAGCTAAAATGGCGTGGCGTTTGGCCCGGCGTCTCGCGCAGCGCAAGATCGACAAGCAAAGTCGCGATCAGCGGCCCGTGGACCACCAGCCCGGCATAGCCTTCGACGTCGCGGGCATAGTCGCGGTCGTAATGAATGCGATGGGCGTTGAAGGTTAGGGCCGAATAGCGGAACAGCAGCACCGGGTCGGGGGTGATGCGGCGGATAGTATCCGCCGGTTCCGATTGGGTTTCGGCGAAGCCGGCGGGCGGGGGAGACGCGGTCGCGGCCGCCCGATACACCAGATTCTGTTCCTCGCGCACCGCGGCAACGCCGTCGGCGCTTATGTCGTGCCGCAACGTCACGAACAGCAGGTCGCCCGTCGCGCCGCGCTTGGCGGCTATCGTGTCGATCGTCGTCGTGCGGACAAGGCGGGCGCCGATCGCGATCGGGGCGAGAAAGTCGACGCGGCCACCCGCCCACATGCGACGCGGCAGCGGCACCGGGGGCAGGAAGGATGCGTCGTCGCGGC
>JAHCKJ010000029.1 GCA_026125835.1 Sphingopyxis sp. | reverse complement strand
TCGACCACCCCCATGTCGGCGCGCGCTTCGGCGCTGACGCTGTAATGGGTGGTCGAGGCCGGGTGGCAGCACAGGCTGCGCGAATCGCCGATGTTGTTCGAAATATCAACCAGTTCGAGAGCGTTGAGCAACGCCATCGCCTGTTTGCGGTCTTCGAGGATGAAGGAAAAGATCGGCCCGCACGCCTCCATCTGGCTCATCGCCAGTTTATGCTGCGGATGGCTGGAAAGGCCGGGGTGCAGGATCTTCGGCACCCGCTTTTCGACAAATTTGCCGACCGCCAGCGCGTTTTCCGACTGGCGCCGCGCCCGCAGATCGAGCGTTTCGAGGCCTTTCAGCACCACCCACGCGTTGAACGGCGACAGGTTCGGACCGGTGTTGCGCTGAAACGGCAGCAGCACGTCGTTGATGAACGTCTCGGTCCCGCAAACCGCACCGGCGAGCACGCGTCCCTGCCCTTCCATCAGCTTGGTCGCCGAATAAGCGACGACGTCGGCGCCATAATCCATCGGGCGCTGGAGCACCGCGGTCGCAAAGGCGTTATCCACGACCGAGGTGATACCATGCGCCTTCGCGACGCCGCACACATGCTTCATGTCGACGATGTCCATCGTCGGGTTCGCAGGCGTTTCAAAGAAAAACACCTTGGTGTTTGATTTGATTGCCTTTTCCCACGCGTCATTGTCGCGTCCGTCGATCACTGTCGTTTCGATCCCAAAGCGCGGGCACAGCTGGTCGACCAGCCAGCGGCACGACCCGAACGCGGCCTTGGCCGCGACGATATGGTCGCCCGCCGACAGCTGACAGAGCAAAGCGGTGGTCATCGCGGCCATGCCCGTCGCCTGCGTCCGGCACGCCTCGGCGCCCTCCATCAGCGCGATGCGCTCCTCGAGCATCGCGACGGTCGGGTTCTGGAGCCGCGAATAGGTCATGCCCTGCGCCTCGCCCGCGAAACGCGCGGCGACCGTCTCGGCATCGTCATAGGTGTAGCCCGAGGTCAGAAACAACGCCTCCGACGTCTCGCCATGCTCGCTGCGCCAGGTGCCGCCGCGCACCGCCTGCGTCGCCGGGTGCCAGTTGCGGGTGGTATTGCGATCGAAACCCGTGGTCTTTTTCATGCCATCTATCCGTTCAAAGCCCTAACGACTGCATCGCCGAGCGCCGTGGTGCCCATATTCCCGCCCAGGTCGGCGCCGCGACACCCGTCCGCCAGCACCTTGGCGACCGCCGTCTCGATCCGCTCCGCGCTCGCCTCGTCGCCGCCCGAATGGCGCAGGAGCATCGCGAGTGACAGGATCATCGCCAGCGGATTGGCAACTCCCTGCCCCGCAATATCGGGCGCGCTGCCGTGGATCGGCTCGTACAGTCCTTGCGTGCTTTCGCCCAGCGAAGCCGAGGCGAGCAGCCCGATCGATCCGACGCACATCGACGCCTGGTCGGACAATATGTCGCCGAACAGATTGCCGGTGACGACGACGTCGAACTGCCCGGGGTTGCGGACGAGCTGCATCGCGGCGTTGTCGACATACATATGGGTCAACGCGACGTCGGGATAGTCAGCCGCCACTTCGACCACCACGTCGCGCCACAGCTGCGACGTCTCCAGCACATTCGCCTTGTCGACCGAGCAAAGCCGCCCCTGCCGCCCCTGCGCCGCACGGAAGGCCACATGCGCGATGCGCCGCACTTCGCTCTCGCTATACGCCATGACGTCATAGCCTTCGCGCTCGCCGGACGGCGTCATGCGGGTGCCCTTTTCGCCGAAATAAACGTCGCCGTTGAGCTCGCGCACGATGAGCAGGTCGATCGCCGACGCGACTTCGGGACGCAGTGCCGAGCTGTCCTCCAGCCCTGCGAACAGCTTTGCGGGGCGCAGATTGGCAAACAGGCCGAGCTCCGAACGCAGGCCGAGGATCGCCTGCTCGGGACGCAAATGGCGTTCGACATTGTCGAAGCGCGGATCGCCGACCGCGCCGAACAGGATCGCATCAGCGGCTTTTGCCTTCGCCAGCGTTTCGGGAGGCAGCGGGTGGCCGGTTGCTTCATAAGCGGCCCCGCCCACCAGCGCGCGGTCGAGCGTCACGGGCAGCGCCAGCACGGCGAGTATCTTCTCGGCCTCCGCCATGATCTCCGGACCGATACCGTCGCCAGCCAGCAGCAGGATTTTCAACGCGTCGCCCTTTCGTGTCTCGCTCGCCGCTTAGACAGCGGCACCGGTTCACGCAACCGCCCTGCCCAGCCGGTCGATCAATCTTTGCCTTACGCCGCCCAAGTCGCGGTTGCGTCCGTCGAGCAGGTCCCGGTCGATGAAATGGCCGGTGATCGCCAAGGCGTCGATCGCGTCGGCCATCGACGGTGCACTGTCCGAGGCATGGAGGAAGCGCGGGAGGCGAAACAGGCGTTCCTCGAAACCGGCTGCAGCCCCGGCGCTGACCGCTCCGCCCGATTTCGGGCTGACGAATGCCAGTCCGTGCGCGGTCCCGGTGACGACGCATTCCACCAGATTCAACCCGAACCCCAACTCGCCCAGCAGCAACAGCTCGTACCGCGCCAGCGCCGCCGCCCATTGCCGCGCCGATGACGCGACGCCGACCGCATCGAGCAGCCCCGACAGGGCGGCATAAAGCGCCGGATAGGGCTGGCTTTCGGGCAGGATCGTTGCCGTGACGCTCGTCACCCAATCGATCGCCGCCGCCGCCAGCGGTTCGGCGAGCAGCGGCGCGCGGCTGTTCAGCAACTCGGCGGTGGCGCTCGCCAACTGCTCGTCGGTGCGCGCACGCAATTCCAACGCGACCAGGTTGCCCGCCATCAGGATCGGGCGCAGCCGCGTCGACCGCCCGCCGCGCACGTACCCAGCAACCAGTCCCGCCTCCTCGGTCAGCGCGCGCAAAATCGCTCCATGCTCGCCATGCGCGCGCACCGAACAGATAATGGCGGGGGCGGTCAGGCGGGCCAAAGCACCAGCTGCGTTTGCGTCACCAACGCGACATCGGCGCCGTCCTCGGTCGCGATGCGCGTCTGCCATACCGACACGCGCTTGCCGATTTTCACCGGGGTCGCTTCGCCGACCAACACCGAGCCGACCGGCGCAGCGCCAAGAAAATTGGTCTTGCTCTCGATCGTCGTCGTTCCGCTGGCCCCTTCGGGCAGGGTCAGAAACGCTCCGACGGCGCCGAGACAGTCGGCGAACGCCATGATCGCGCCGCCATGGACAATGTTGCCCGCCGTGCAGATTTCGGGGCGCACCGGCAGTCGGCCCGCGACGCGGTCCTTGCTGCCTTCGTCGATCGTTACGCCAAGCGTGGCGGCCAAGGGCATTGTCGCAGCGAAATCCATAAGCGTTCCTCTCAAGCAATGGGGGGATCATCTAAATTCCGTTCGCCCTGAGCTTGTCGAAGGGCTGTTCTCTCTTCTGCTGGCGTCGAAGGCAAGGACGGTGCTTCGACAAGCTCAGCACGAACGGATATGGAACAGCGCAGAAGTTTCACCGCCCCGCATGATAGAAATCATGCACCGCCTGCGCCACTGCCGCGCTCACTCCCGGCGCCTTCTGTAAATCCTCCAGACTCGCGCCGCGCACGGCGCGCGCGGTGCCGAAGTGCATCAACAGCGCTTTCTTGCGCGCGGGGCCGATCCCCGGCACCTCGTCGAGCGGCGAGCTTCCCATCGCTTTCGCGCGCTTCGCCCGGTGTGCGCCAATCGCAAACCGGTGCGCCTCGTCGCGCAGCCGCTGGATATAGAACAGCACCGCATTGTTCGTCGGCAGCGTAAATTCGCGCCCGTTAGGCAGGTAAAAGGTCTCGCGCCCTGCGTTGCGATCCGGCCCCTTCGCGACCCCGACATAGGGCAGGTCGTCGATACCCAGCTCGGCCAGCACGGCGCCTGCTGCGGAAACTTGCCCCTTGCCGCCGTCGATCAGCACCAGGTCGGGCCATTCGCCCTTCGTGCGTTCGGGGTCCTCCTCGATCGCGCGCGCGAAACGGCGCTGGAACACCTCGCGCATCATCGCGAAGTCGTCGCCCGGCATCGTTTCGGCGCGCTTGATGTTGAATTTGCGATACGCGCCCTTGATCCAACCCTCCGGCCCCGCGACGACCATCGCGCCCAGCGCATTGGTGCCCTGGATGTGGCTGTTGTCGTAGATTTCGATCCGCTGCGGCGGGTTCTCCAGATCGAACAGGTCGGCGAGCTCGCGCCCCAGCTTGGCTTGCGAGCTGCTCTCGGCCAGCCGCCGGTCGAGCTCCTCGCCGGCATTGCGCACCGCTTGTTCCAGCAAGCGGCGGCGGTTGCCGCGCTGCGGGACGCTGATCTCGACCTTGCGCTCGGCGATTTCGCCCAGCGCCTCGGCGAGCAGTTCCATCTCGGCGGGGTCGCGATCGACGAGAATTGTCTTCGGTGGCGGCACCGCTTCGTAAAACTGCATCAGGAAGCTCGCCATCACTTCCTCGTCGGGCACGCTTGCGACATGTGCCGGGAAAAAGCTGCGATGGCCCCAATTCTGGCCGCCGCGAATGAAAAAACCGGCGATGCACAGCTGGCCGCCCTTCGCCGCCAGGGCAAAGACATCGGCGTCGCCCAGCCCGTCGGCGTGGACCGACTGGCTGCCCTGGATGAAGGTCAGCGATTTCAGCCGGTCGCGCAGCACCGCCGCCTGCTCGTAATCCATCGCCTCGGCGGCCTTGGTCATCGCATCGCCGAGCCGCTTCTGAACCGCGGTCGAGCGACCTTCGAGAAAATCCTGCGCGTCGCCCACCAGCCGCGCATAATCCTCCTTGGCAATGCGATCGACACACGGCGCGCTGCACCGCTTGATTTGGTAAAGCAGGCATGGCCGCGAGCGGTTGGCAAAGAAGCTGTCGGTGCAGCTGCGGAGCAAGAACGTCTTTTGCAGCGCGTTGAGCGTACGCCCCACCGACCCCGCGCTCGCGAACGGCCCGTAATAACGCCCCTTGGCGCGCCTTGCGCCGCGATGCTTCTGCACCCGCGGGAAATCATGATCCATGCGCAGCAGGATGAAGGGGAAGCTTTTGTCGTCGCGCAGCAGCACATTGTACGGCGGGCGGTAGCGCTTGATCAGCTGCGCCTCGAGCAACAGCGCCTCGGCCTCGCTCGTCGTTGTGACGATTTCCATCGCGCGCGTCTGCGACACCATGCGCTGGAGCCGCTGCGGCAGCCGCGCGACCTGCGTGTAGTTCGTTACGCGGTTCTTGAGTGCGCGCGCCTTGCCAACGTACAGCACGTCGCCGCGCGCATCGAGCATGCGATAGACGCCGGGGCGCGCCGGCAATTTGCGCACAACATTGCGGATTGCCTCCGCGCCGCGCTCCAGGTCGGGCTTGTCATCCGCCGCGTCGCTGCCGCGGATGACATAGGTCGCTTTCTCTTCGTTGAATCGGTCGGGAGCGTTCGGGCGAGCCATGATTTTGCATGTAGGCGATGGCGGTGCGAGCCGCCATAGTACGCACGGTAAAACATGGGAGGGGTCTTATGGAATTACGCGGCAAGCTGGCATTGGTCACCGGCGGTAGCGACGGGATCGGGCGCGAGATCGCCCTGCAATTGCAGGGCGCGGGTGCCGATGTGATCGTGACGGGTCGTTCGGCCGAAAAGTTGCAGGCGATGGCGGCGCTGGATTTCGGGACGATCGCGGGCGATTTGTCGACCGCGGCGGGCGTCGATGCCGTTGTCGACGGCGTTTCGGGAAAACCGCTGGCGCTGCTCGTCAACAATGCCGGGGTTGGCAGCGATTACGCGCTGGAGGACGCGACCACGCTCGACAGCGCCGCGCATTGCATCCGGACCAATCTCGACGCGCCGATCGCGCTCTGCACGCGCCTGCTGCCGGTGCTGCGCGCGCAGCCGGAGGCGGCGATCGTCAACGTCACCTCGGGCCTCGCCATCGCACCGCGCGCCGGCGGTTCGATCTATTGCGCCACCAAGGCCGGATTGCGCAGCTATACGCAAGCCATCCGTCATTTGCTCAAGGACAGCAATGTCCGCGTGATCGAGGCGCTGCCCCCCTTGTCGAAACCAACATGACTGCGGCGCGCACCGGCAAGAAGATGAGCGCCCACGACTGCGCGGCGGAGATTGTCCACGGCGTCCGGACCGGCAAACGCGAGGTCAATGTCGGCATGGTGAAGATGTTGCAGCTGATCCACAGCATCTCGCCGGCACTGGCGCGGCGGATCATGATCCGGTTTTGAGGCTGGATGGCGTTCGACGAAGGATAGCTGGCTGTGTTCAGCGTGTCGGTTTTGGGGTGGGGAGCGGCCCTTTAACCTCGTCATGCTGAATTAACCTCGTCATGCTGAAACAAGTTCAGGATGACGATACTATACATGTCCGCTACCGGTCGCTAGCAGCCGCTCAATCTACTCACAGCAAAACGCCCGCGGAAATCCGCGGGCGTTCTGCCATCCGACGGCAGCGGCGACCTTAGCCCTTGGCAACGCCCGCAATCGCCTGATCGACCAGCACCTTGTCGGCGGCGGCGTCATGCTTGTCCGCAATCAGCATCGCCGCAGCCTCGGTCGCGGCCTTGGCGGCGGCGGTGCGCACCTCGACAAGCGCGCTGGCCTCGGCGGCCGCAATGCGGTCCTCGGCCATCTGCTTGCGGCGCGCGATCAGCGCGGTCGCATCGGCCTTGGCCTTGGCGACCAGCGCTTGGGCCTCGGCATCGGCGCGGGCGCGCATGTCGTCGGCCTCTTTCGCCGCCGAAGCGAGCTTCGCTTCATATTCCGCCCTCAGCGATTCGGCTTCGAGCCGCAGCGCTTCGGCCTCGTTCAGCTGCCGCGAAATCTCGGCAATCCTGTTGTCGAGCATCGTAGCGATCGCTTTCGGGACGCCTTTCCAGGCCAGGATGGCCAGAAAAACGAGCATCGCGATCGACACCCAAACGGTGGCGTTCAGCCCGAACGCCGTCGGCTCGGCGGCGCCTTCGGCCAGGATCAATGCGAGATTAGCCACGGAGCACCGCCTTCACTGCTGCCTTCGCGTCGGTTGCCGACACGTTCGCGCCGGACAATTTCGCCACCAACTCGCTCGCGGCTTCCGACGCCACCGATTCGATTTCGGCCATCGCCGAAGACTTGGCGGCGGCAACCTCCGCTTCGGCCGCCGTCAGCTTCGCTCCGAGCTCGGCATCGACCTTGGCCAGACGCTTTTCGGCGTCTTTCGCTGCCTTGTCCTTGGCTTCAGCGACCGCCTTTTGCGCCGCGGCGCGGCTTGCCTCGCTCTGCTGGCGATAGCTCTCTTCCAGGCTGTCTGCGGCCGCATGCGCGGCTTTTGCAGCGGCGAGGTCGTCGGCCACCTTGCGGTCGCGTGCGTCGACCGTCGCTTCGATTTTCGGCAGCATGCCGCGGCCGATCACCAGATAGATTCCGGCGAACACGACCAGCAGCCAGAAAAGCTGCGAGGCAAGATACCAATTGTCAGCGGTCAGCTGGGCTATCTGGGGCATGAAAGGCGAACCTTGAAAACTTGAAACACCTGCATGGAGCCGCCGGTCCCAAGGGAGCCGGCGTCACCATGATCGTCCTGAAATCAGACGACGAAGAGCAGGATCATCGCAACGACGAACGCCAGCAGGCCGAGAAGTTCGGCAGCGGCGAAGCCGATGAACAGGCGGCCCTGCTGGCCGTCGGCGGCTGCCGGGTTGCGCAGCGCGCTTTCGAGGAAGCTGCCGAACACATTGCCCACGCCGATGGCGGCCATGCCGGCACCGATGGCTGCCAGACCGGCACCGATCAGCTTTGCTGCTTCTGCGTCCATTGTAATAACTCCTTGGTGTAAATGTTTATTGCAAAACGATATTAGTGAAGATTGACCGCGTCGTTGATGTACAGCGAGGTCAACAGGGCGAAAACATAGGCCTGGATACCGGCGACGAGCAGCTCGAGAGCGCTGATCCCGATCATCAGGGTAAAGCTGAGCACCGACACGATCGAGCCGAGCCAGAGCGTTTCGGCATTGAACCCGTTGATCACAAAGCCCGACAGCACCTTGAGCAGCACGTGTCCCGCGGTCATCGCGACGAACAGGCGCAGGCCAAGGCTGAACGGACGGACCATGAACGACACGAACTCGATCGGCGCGATAATCGGAATCATCGGCAGCGGCGTGCCGTGCGGCACGAACAGCGAAAAGAAGTGCAGACCGTGGCGCCAGAAGCCGACGACCAGCACAATGGCAAAGCTGATCAGCGCCAGAACGCCGGTGATCGCGATATGGCTGGTCACGGTGAAGGGATGCAACCCCAGCACGCCCAGCGGCAACATGCCGAGGAGGTTGCAGAACAGGATGAACATGAACAGCGAGAATACATAGGGCGTATATTTGCGGCCTTCGGTGCCGATATTCGCCATCATCATGTTCGAAATGAAGCCGGTGAACCCTTCGACCGCGGCCTGCCAGCGGCCCGGTACGAGCTGGCGGCGCATACCGCCCCACATGAACAGGCCGAGCGCAATCGCAGCAACGACCATCCACAGCGCGCTGTTGGTGAACAGGATGTCATGCCCGCCCAGAGTGAAACCACCGCCAAGCGGGGTCACCTCGAACTGGTGCATCGGGTCGATCTTGCCGGATTCCGCCGCCACTCTTCACTCCACGCGCATAGCGGAACGACCGATTGCGCCGTCCCGTCAGAATATCTTTCAAGCCCAGCTATTTGCGGGGCGTTGTTGCCAGGCGAATGATGTTCCGGAACGCCACGACGATGCCCATGAACAACATTCCCAACAGACCCCAGGGCGAGGTTCCCGCAAAACGGTCGATCAGCCAGCCGAACAAGGCACCGCCGATCAATCCGCCCAGCAGTTCGGCCAGAACGCGGTTGCCGAGCCGGTAATTGGCATCGGATTCCGGTCCGGCGTTCACCGCGGTCCGCTTTGCTTCTGCGGCTTCGGCCCGGTCCAATCGCTCGGTGAGCGAGACCAGGCGCGAATCCTCCGAAGCTGCTTCCGGATCGCTGCCGTTCTCCGTCATTTTGTGCCATCCTCCTGAAACAGAACCGGAAAGTCCCGATTCTGTCTGCGAAAAAAGGCCCGAAAAATCGGGAGACCCCTAAGGCGCGGTCCGTTTAGGAATGACGCCCCGGTAAGTCAATGCTTGTGGTGCCGTGCACAAAAATGCCGCCGCGTTTAGGGGCGCGGCGGCATGTCGCGCCCGCGGGCGCGCTTGAATATGGTAACGGTTACGGGCAGCTGGCGTTGCGCAGCGGCGGACTGTCGTCGCGCGTCAGCCAGCGACCGTCGGGCGCCTGATATTTCTCGCCCGGCTTCGTATTCGCGATCAGGTTGCAGCCGCTGGTAAAGGCGAACTGCTGCACCGTGCTGCCGGTGGCTTGCGCGCGCTCGGTATAGGCCGCCTTGCGCTTGATGTTGATGTCCTCGACCAGCGCGCGGATCGCCGGGGTCGGCGTGGTCACAAAGCCCAGATAGCCGTCGGGTTGTTCGCCGACCTGGCCCGCGGCGCGCGCTGCGGCATAGGCGGGATCGCGCTGCGCCATCGCCGACGGCACGGCCAGCGCAACGGCGGCGGTCGCGGCCACGGCCGCCAGCGCCAGCCCGGTCGGTTTCCACTTTGTCACACGCATCTGTTCATTCCTTGTCATCAGAATATCTCGCTATTCTGTTCGATGAGCTTCTTGGCATCGCCATCCAGTCTGTACACCACTTCCTGACGGATGTTGATGTTCAGGTTGATTTCGATCGGTTTGTCCGGGGTTTCGATCTGCACACAGGCCGCCAGGGCCGTCGCGCCGGTCATTACCGCCAGACTGCGACCGATAACGGCACGCCTCCTTGCTCGGTTCTTGCTCTCGTTCATCGCATGGGCTCGCTTTCTGGAGGCTGAACGGTGGGATTCGGGCGGTTGCGCGCCGCTTCGGCTTCTTCCTGCGCGCGGATCAGCGCAGGCAAGTTTTGCTCGATCAGCAGCGACGGGTCGTAAAACCCTTTCGCCGAGGTCAACAGCTGGCGGAACGGCGCGGTGATCTTCACATTGAAGACAAGCGGCAGCTTGGCAATCTGGTTGGTCAGGAAGTTGCGCGTCGCCCCTTCCCCCTGCCCCACGCCGCCAAAGCGGATGTCGGTCACCATTTCGCCGTCGAGATCCCCGTTGAGCACGATCGTCAGATCGTCATATTTCAGGCTGCGTAGCGCGCCAAAGGCAAAATTGGCGATCGCGCCAAGGTTGCGGTTCGACAATTCACCGACATAGGCCAGCGTTCCGCCGCCTTCGCGCGCGTCGATTCGCCCGCCGACGATTCGCCCTCCAAGTCCGTCGAATACGACCGGCAGCGTCCCGTCGAATTTGCCGGTGGCGTTGATATTCTCGAACCCGAAGCTTTGCAGGAACACGGCGGCGTCGACCCCCACGACGTCGAACGTCATGCGGCGCGGCTGGTCGGCGGCAAAATCGATCGTGGTCGGATGAAGCAGTAGTTCCCCCCCGGCAAAGGGCCAGCGCCCGCCCTCGATCCGCACCCGGTTGTCGCCGATCAGCTGATACACAATTTCGCCATCCAGCACGGGGATGCCCGGGTTGATCTCCTTGATCCGCGCAATCTGGCGCGGCGCGGTGCGCAGGCCGATCAGGTCGTCGAAGCTCAACGTCGTCGTCAGGCCGGTGACCGGGCCAAAGGCGGCGGCCAGACTGGCGTCGGCGGTGGCAAAGGTTCCGCGACTCGTCACGCCGTCTGCGGTCCAATCAATCCGTCCGTCGCCGACCACCGATCCGCGGACATTCGCGACGACACCCAGCGCCAGACTGGTCAGCTGGTCGGGTTGGAAGCGTTCGTCAAAGCGCAATTCGCTGACAAACAGGTCCGCCGAACCGCTGCCGTCGGCGAACCGGTGCCGGATCACGGTGTCGAGGATTTTCGTACCGGTCCGCTGTTCGGCAAACCCCGCCCTGGCGTCGATGACCCCGTGGGCGAAACGCAGCGCCGCGTCGGTGCTGACGAGCGGCGCAAAGCGCGCCTGGTCTACGGCGTCGGTCAACAGCAGCCCGCCGTCGAGGGTGAGCGCGCCACCGGCCCAGCGCCAGGCGCCGCCGATGTCGCTCATATTCAGCGGTACCGCGGCGATCTTGCCGCTGGCACCGCTGAGTTCGCCGGTCATGCCTTGTGCAGTCCTCCGCCCGGTCACTCCGCGGGCGCTGAACCACGTCACCGCCTCGCCAGCCCCCAGCCGGAAGTCGGCGAGGGCAAGCGACCAGCGCATCGCGGCGAGATCGATCGTCGCGGGACCGCTGGTCAGCACAAACGGCGAACTGCCGCTCGTGCCGCGGAGGTCGATAGCAGGGATGCGGAGCGCACCCCGCAAGCCGTCCGGACCGGCGCTCAGCGACGGCGCGCCGGCCCCGCTGCACACATCGATCGCACTTGGCCCGATCCGGAAATCCGCGAGTGCGATGCGCCCGGCGCTGACCCTGCTGCATCCGCCGTCGAGCGCCAGCGCGCCAGTCGGAGTTATGAAACCGTTCAGCGGAACGCTCAGCCGGTCGATACGCCCGCCCGAGAATGGCCCGGACAGCTCGGCGCGTGTCGCAAACCGGATCGGGGCGTTCGGACCGCCCGAAAAACGTATCGGCGCCAACGCGAGCCGGGCAGCCCCGGCCTGATAGGGCTCCAGATTCGCCAGCCCGCTGATCGATCCGTCCCCGCGGCGATCGAGGCTGACCGAACCCGTCGGCAGTCCGCCGCCGCCGACCGACCAGCGCCCCGCAGCGAGGATGGCGGGCCGGTCGGCTCCGTAAACATAGCTGATGCGACTGTCGGCGCTGCCGGTGAAGCGCGCGCCGCTCGCGCTTGTTAGCGCCGGTGCGACCAGGTCGACGCGCGACGCCCTGCCCTCCCCCGCCAGTACAAAACCGGCACGGCCGCCGAAATCGGACAGCATCCGGGCGAGGGCATCGCTTGCTTTCGTGGCGAGCGGCCCGATCGGGGTTGCAGCCAATGCGCCGCCGCCATCGGCCAGACCCTGCCGCAGTTCGGCGCTCGCACGGACGCGGGCGAACCGGATCTCGCCCTTCAGTTCGGGCGCCGATCGGCCCAATACGCCTTTCGCAACCAGATTGGTTGTCCCGGCCGCAAAGTCCCGCGACTGCAATCGCGTCATATCGGCGCCGACATCGACGCGGGTCGCCGCTGCGGTTCCATCAAATCGCGCCAGCAGCGCAACGCGATCGGCCGTCACCTGCCCCGCGACAATGCGATCAATCGCCGCGTCGGCTTCGCCTTTCCAGCTTTGCAGGTCCTCCGCGAGCGAGACGTCGAGCGCGATTTGCGGCGACGACGCCGAAAGGCCCAGGTCGTTGCAGGCCAGGCTCCGGCCGCGAAGCGGGCCGACAAGTTGCGGTCGCACGTTCCGGACCAGCAGCGTGCCATAAAAGCTCGCGCCCTCGCTGCGGCATCCCGCAACGTCGAGGCGCGGCGCCACCAGCGCCAGTTTGCCGGTAAAGTCGCGGCGCAAATTGCCGCCTCCGGTCAGCGCCGCGCCGACGTTGCCCCACGGTGTTTCGACGCGCGCGCGCGCGTCGCGCAGTCGCACTGCAATATCGGGCAAGGCAAAGGGATCGGTGCTGGTCGGGTCGCGAAACTTGTCGAGCGCGCCGAACGACAGGCGCCCGTCAACCACCTGCCCATAGAGCCGTACGCCTTCGGCGCGAATTTCACTGACATAGGGTCCCGACCAGCCATAGCCGAGCAGCACCTCGACCTTTTTTGCCACCAGGTCGGGACGCGCCGGATTGCCGATCACCAGGTTCGACAGGCGTTCCGATCGAAAGCCGATCGCGTCGATCTGATAGCGCGCCGGAACGCCCAGATTTTCGAGTTCATCCTCGATAAACTGGTCGGCGATCGGTTCGCGGGCGATCCACGCCCCGGCGACGACGACCGCGACGGCGCCTG
This sequence comes from Sphingopyxis sp., assembly GCA_026125835.1. Classification (GTDB taxonomy): domain Bacteria; phylum Pseudomonadota; class Alphaproteobacteria; order Sphingomonadales; family Sphingomonadaceae; genus Sphingopyxis. The sequence goes on along the minus strand of JAHCKJ010000029.1, from coordinate 1,307 downwards.
CGGTCATCCAGCGCTTCTTGAACAACAGCGTCCGGCGACGCCATCGCCGTCGCGGCGGATCCTCCCCCTCGTTCATTGCGGGACCGCGTGTGGCGTCATGACGTTGCTCGATCCCTCGAACTTGCGGAATTCAGGGGAACAACGCTGCGTACCTTACTTCGCTGCAAGAAACTGCTCCGGATCGCCATCATATGGTTCCTATGACCGTTGAGTAGCGCTCACAAGCCGGTTATTCGACAGCCATGGATGCACCCGCTACGCCGCCCGATCATGTGGGTCACCGCGCGCGGCTGCGCGGGCGCCTGCTCGGCGGCGACGGCGACGGGATGGCCGACTACGAGCTCGTCGAATATCTGCTCGCGCTGGCGATTCCACGCCGCGACACCAAGCCGCTGGCCAAGGCGTTGCTGCGCGAATTCGGGTCGTTGGCACAGCTCGTCAGTGCCGATCCCGAATCGCTGCGCCGGATCGACGGGCTTGGCGACACGGGAATCGCCGCGCTGAAAATCGTTCAGACAACCAGCCTGCGGCTGCTCAAGGGCGGGTTTCGCGACAAGCCCCTGCTTTCCAGTTGGGACGCCTTGCTCGACTGGCTGCGCGCCGACATGGCACCGATCGACATCGAACGCGTCCGCGTCCTGTACCTCAATTCGCGTAACATGCTGATCCGCGACGAACTGGTCAGCGAGGGTTCGATCGACCAGTCGGCGATTTATGTGCGCGAGGTCGTCAAACGCGCTCTGGAACTCGGCGCGTCGGCGATCATCCTCGTTCACAATCACCCCAGCGGCAGCCCCGAACCCAGCCGACAGGATATCGCGATCACACGCGACATCGCCGAAGCCGCCGGTCGGCTTGGCATCGCCCTCCACGACCATATCATCGTCGGCGGCGCCGAAACGCGCAGCTTCCGCGCGATGGGGCTTTTGTAGCGCGCAAAAGATACAGCCGCCGGATCGCTCCGACGGCTGCACCACCCCGCGGGTCGCCCGATCAGGCGCCGCGCGAAAGGAACCCGGTCAGTTCTGTTTTATCGACACCGCCCGATTTGTCAGCATCGGCAGCGGCGAAAGCCTGGTCGATCCAGCTCTTCACGTCGGTCGATTCGGGATCGACGCTCGGATCGGTGGCCGTGCGCAGCCGCTTCATCCACGCCGCAAACTCGCCTGCGTTCAGGACACCGTCGGCATCCGCATCATAGGTCGGAAATTCCTGATCGACGATTTGGGCGATCTGGGCGGGCGTCGCGACTGCGGCAGAAGGAGCCGGCTCGGTCGCGGCAGGCGGCGCCGAGGCATCGGGCGCAA
>JAHCKJ010000289.1 GCA_026125835.1 Sphingopyxis sp. | reverse complement strand
GCACCGGCCTCAGCGACGACGGAAGATCGCCGACGCGGCATAGCCCAGCAGCAGGGACAGTGCGACCGCGGTCAGGCCATAGAGAAACCCGTGGCGCTCCGCGGCCAGCGCGACAAAGCGTTCGAACCCCGCCTTGCGGATCTGGACATCGCGCGAGGCGACCGCGAGCACCCGCCCGCGGCTGATCAGAAAGGTTTCGGCGCGATAGGTGCCGACCGGCACCCGCGCCGGAACCGGGATGCGCGCGCGATAAAGCACCCCTTCGGTGATCTCGACCGCTGCCGGGTTTTCATAGAACAGTCCCAGTCGCCGATACAGGTCGGTCAGCCCCGCCTCGAAGCGTTCGAGTTTGCTTGCTTCGGAAAATTCGCTCGGCGACATCGACAGATTGGCAAGGCCGAGTTCAAAGATGGCCGCGGTGCGTTCGTCGACCAGCTTGTCGATCGGGCGCGACGACCCGATCGCGTAGAACCCCGGCGAGGTGCGCAGCCGGATGCTGCTGGCGTTGACCCAGATGCCGGCCACCCGCCGCTTTTCGCGCAGCACGATCGGCCGCACCGGCCCCTTGAGCACGACGACGATGTCGGCGCGGTCGTCGGGCAGCCGCTGGCCCGGATACAGGATCGCGCCGAACAACAGTAATTCCTCGCCCGTAAAGCTGTACTGGATGTCGATCGCGCGGCTCGACACATCGGGGACCAGGCGCGGATCGTCGCCCTGCGCCGCGGCGCTCGGCGCCGCGAGTGCGGCCAGCCACAGCATCAAGGCGGCCACGCGCCTCATTGCACCGAATAGATTTCGCCGGGCCGGATGAACAGACCCACCGCCATCTGCAGCGCGACCAGCAAAACGATCGCGGCGAGGACCAGCCGCAGATATTCGGGTCGCGCCCGCTGCGCGAAGCGCGCGCCGAACTGGGCGCCGGTGACGCTGCCCAGCAACAGCAACACCGCCAATACGATATCGACCGCGCCGGTCGTCATCGCATGAACCATCGTCGTCGCGATCGTCACGAACAGGATCTGGAACAGCGACGTGCCGACGACGACTTGCGTCCCCATCCCGAGGAGGTACAGCATCGCGGGCACCATAATGAACCCGCCGCCAACCCCCAGCAGCATGGTGAGCACCCCGACCGCCGTTCCGAGCAACAGCGGCGCAAGCGGGGAGATGTAAAGACCCGAACGGTAGAAACGCCAGCGCATCGGCAGGTTGGCGACCATCGGATGATGCCGCCGTTTGCGCGCCGGCGGCGGCAGTCCGGCCTGCACGGCGCGATAGCTCAGCCATGCCTCGCGGCCCATGAAGGTGCCGACGGTGCCGAGCAGCACCACATAGAGGATCGAAATGACGGTATCGATCTGGCCCCAGGCGGTGAACAGCTCGAACAGCGCGGCGCCGATCAGCGATCCAACCAGCCCGCCCGCGACCAGCACCGCGCCCATCCGCAGGTCGACCCCGTCGCGCTCGAGATGTGCGAGCACCCCCGACACGCTCGCACCCGTCACCTGCGTCGCCGCCGACGCCGCGGCAACCGTCGGCGGGATGCCGTAAAAGATCAGCAGCGGGGTGGTCAGAAAGCCGCCGCCGACGCCGAACATGCCCGACAGGAACCCCACCCCGCCGCCCAGCAGCACGATGACCAGCGCATTGACCGACAGATTGGCGACGGGAAGATAAAGGTCCATGGCCCCGAACAGGTTTCTGCGGCGCCGGAACAGCCCCGATTCCAAAGACCCTAGACCATTTTGCCGGGGCGGGGAATCGCCTCTGCGCTATATTTTGCGACGGTTTAGAAGTCGGTCGCCAGCGTCAGCGCGAGCCCGCTTTCGGGCCGCGCATCCCCCGCAACGCGCTGTCGCCAGTCGAGCGCGATCCGGCTGCCTTCGCCGACTTGCGGCAGGCGCACCGTTACCCGCGGTCCGACGTCGAGCCGCGCCGCGCCCGGCTGGACCGCTCCCGCCGCCAGCGCGCCGACCCGCACCGGCGCCGTCTCGTCGGGGCCGACCCGGCGGTCGATCACCACCGCGCCGTCGGCAAAACCGTCGCGCCGCCGCGCCCCGACGATGCCCGCCTGGGCATAGGCCTCCAGCCGGAAACCATGCGGCAAAGCGACATCACCGACCCCGCCGGTGACCATCGCGGCGAGCGCGGTCCGTCCCTCGCGTCCCGCCGCCAACCGTTGCTCGACCGCCAGGTCCACCGGCCAATCCGCAACCGGCGCAAAGGCCAGCCCGATCGCGACGTCGCGCTGGTGGGTCCGCTGGACTGCCAGCGTAGCGCGGCCATAGATGCGCGTCCGGCCGCTGTCGCCCAGTCCATAGGCGAGGCGAAGCCCCGCCTGGCTGCCGCCGAGCTGGCCCGTCGCCGCGATCCCGTCGGGGGTCGTCCGCCCGCCGTCGCGCAGGTGCAACCAGCCGCTGAGCGACCAGCCCGCCATCTGCCGCCGCATCCAGAACGGCTTGCCTTGTCCCGGCGGCGCCTGCTGCGCGGCCGCGACCGGATACCAGTCGGCGCGACTGCTCCGCATCGCCGACTGTACCGCACCGCCCGGCGGCGCCGGGACCAGGCGCGCAATCAGCGCCGCACGCAAACCATGGCGGTCGGCACCGCCCGAATCGCCCGCCGGACTCGCGACCGACCGGCCTATGGCGCCGGCCTCTCCGTCGCGCGGCGGCACCGCCATGCTGCGGGCCGTCGTCCACGAATGCCCCGCCGCGCCATAGTGCCCTTTCGCCGGTGCTACAGGGTCTCCGCTCCACGCAACGAAAGGCGCCGGCGGCGGCGGCAGCCGCAGGGGTGGCGGCGGAACCGTGGGCGCCGGAACGTCGGGACTCCAATGCGCCGCAACGCGAAGCACCGTCCATCCG
>JAHCKJ010000288.1 GCA_026125835.1 Sphingopyxis sp. | reverse complement strand
GCCGCCATGGCGCGGCGGCTCGATCCCGACGAAAACGCGCTGTGGAAAAAGGTCGCGGCGACGGTGAAGCCGCTGGCAAAGACGCCCGCGCCGCTCGCGCCGGTGGCCCCGCCCACAGTCAAACCGCCCAAGCCGACACCGCGCAGCACCGCCGTTCCCGCGGCGCCCGTCCGCCCCACGGCCAAGCTCCCGCCGCCCCGCCGCACCCACAGCGCCGCGACACTCGACGGCCATTGGGACCGGCGCCTCCGCAAGGGGCTGGTGCGCCCCGACCTCAGCATTGACCTGCACGGACATAGCCTCGCCTCGGCGCAGGCGCTGCTCGACGATGCGATCGGCCGCGCGCTGCTGCGCGGTGCGCGCGTGCTGCTCGTGGTTGCGGGCCGCCTCCGCCCCGGCGCCGACCGCCTGCCGACAATGCACGGCGACCCGCGCCCGCGCGGCGCGATCCGCGCCTCGCTCCCCGACTGGCTTGCCTATTCGCCCCACGCCGACCAGATCGTCGCGCTGCGCCCCGCGCATATCAGCCACGGCGGCGCAGGCGCAGTCTATGTGATCCTGCGGCGCGGGCGCGAGGATTAGAGAAAGGCCCGCATCAATATCCCGCGGTAAATCGCGGTCAGCTTGTGGAGATCCGCCACCGCCACCGCCTCGTCCAGCTTGTGCATCGTCGCGTTGGTCAGCCCGAATTCGACCACCGGGCATAGCGCGTGGAGGAAGCGCGCGTCGGACGTGCCGCCGGTCGTCGACATTTCCGCCACCACATCGGTCTCGGCATGGATCGCCTCGGCGACCAGCCCCGACAGCTCGCCCGGCGGGGTCAGGAACGCCTCGCCCGAAATCTTGCCCAGCACCTTCGCGGCGGGCTCGACCCCATGCGCGATGCGTTCGATCATCCCGACCAGATCGGCGCCCTTATGCTGGTCGTTGAAACGAATCGACAGCCGCGCCCGTGCCGACGCCGGGATGACATTGGTCGCGCCATTGCCGACCTCGATATCGGTGAATTCGATGTTCGACGGCTGGAACCAGTCGGTGCCGGTATCCAGCACCACCGCATCGATCGCCGCCAATATCTGGACCAGCTTGGGGATCGGATTGTCGGCGAGGTGGGGATAGGCGACATGCCCCTGCGTCCCCGGCACATCGATCCAGATATTGACCGATCCGCGCCGCCCGATCTTCACCATATCGCCCAGCCGGTTCACCGACGTCGGCTCGCCGACGACGATCATGTCGGGGGCGATGCCGCGCCCCGCCATATGCTCCATCAGCGCGCGGGTGCCGAAAATCGCCGGGCCTTCCTCGTCGCCGGTGATGATCAGGCTGACCGTCCCCGCGTCGACCGGGGTCGCGGCGGCGGCGGCGACGAACGCCGCGATCGCCCCCTTCATATCGACCGCGCCGCGGCCATAGAGCAGCTCGCCGCGCACTTCGGGGGCAAAGGCGTCGCCGGTCCACCCGACCCCGGGCGGCACGACGTCGAGATGCCCGGCAAAGCCGAAATGGACGGGGCCGCTGCCCCGCCGCACCGCGAGCAGATTTTCGACCGGCCCGTCGGGCTCGATCCCGTCGATAAAGCGCTCGACGGTAAAGCCGAGCGGGATCAGCGCGGCCTCGAGCACATCGAACACCGCGCCGGTCGCGGGGGTGATGGAGGGTGCGGCGATCAGCGCCTGGGCGAGTTCGACGGGGTCGATGTGGTGGGTCATACCGCTCCCCTTACCCGTTCGTGTCGAGCGAAGTCGAGACACGTTGGCGTCCCCGCATCTCGACTTCGCGCGATGCAACCGGCAAGAAGGCGGCGGAGGACTGCCATGCCCAAACTCGACCTCGACGCCATTCCGCAAACCAACGCCACCGGCTACCCTGCACCCTACGATGCCCCGGTCCAAGGCCGCTGGTACCGCCGCCTCGCCCCCGCGACCGGGCTCAGCGATTTCGCCGCCAGCCATGTCGTGCTGAAACCCGGCGCCTGGTCGTCGCAGCGCCACTGGCACGATGGCGAGGACGAAATGCTGGTGATGATTTCGGGCGAGGCGGTGCTGATCGAGGATGACGGGCGCCATGTGATGCGCCCCGGCGATATCGCGGTGTGGCCGAAGGGCAGCACCAACGGCCACCATCTGGTCAATGAATCGGACGCCGACTGCGTGTTCGTCGCGCTGGGCGGCGGCAAGAAATATGACACCGGCGGCGGCTATTCCGACATCGACATGCTGTTCGGGCCGGACGGCTATTTCCACAAGGACGGGACGCCCTATCCAACGAATCGGATTCCGTGAGGGGGAGATGGCGGCTGTAGGGTCGGCGCCAGTCCTTCAACCTCGTTATGCTGAACTTGTTTCAGCATCCAAGGCCTGAGATCGAGTTTGCCACGGCGACGAAGGAAACGACAGACCATGGATCCTGAAACAAGTTCAGGATGACGATGCTATAAGTGTCCTACTTCGGTCGGACGCAGTCGCTGCCCTTAGCCCTCAACCGGCCCCTCGAACTTCTCGATCACCCAGTCCTCGGCCCGTGCGCCGCCGACCCATTCCTGCATGTGGGGGTGGCTGATGACCGCCTGTGCATAGGGCAGGGCAAAGCGCGGCAGCGGGATCGAATAGGTGATGAAGCGCGTGACCACCGGTGCGAACATCATGTCGGCGGCGGACCAGTCGCCGAACAGAAAATCGCCTTCGCCGCCGAACCGCGCCCGCGCCTCGGCCCAGATTTGCAGGATGCGGATCACGTCGGCCTGCACTTCGGGGGAGAGGTCGGCGGCGGGATAGATGCGGCGGATGTTCATGCTGTGATTGCGGCGCAGCGCCGCGAACGAACTGTGCATTTCCGCCGCCATCGACCGCGCCATCGCGCGCGCGGCGAGGTCAT
>JAHCKJ010000287.1 GCA_026125835.1 Sphingopyxis sp. | reverse complement strand
CCACGCGCGGCGCAGTTGCAGCACCGCGGCGACGAGTCCCGCAGCACCGATCCAGACAAGAGACGCGGAGCCGCTCACCGGAAGCGGTAGCCCACGGTCGCCATCACATTGCGCGGCGCGCCGACGAAGCAGTCGCCGCGCGCGAGGCACGAAGCGAAGAATTTGTTGTTCAGCAGGTTCGTCGCGTTGACCGCGAAACGCCAATTGTTCCAATTGACCTCGGCCAGCGCATCGACCGTGGTGTTACGGGGCGTCACCAGCGACCAGGCCGGACCTGTCGAGCGGCGCTTGCCGGTATAGACGACCCCGGCGCCGAGCCGCAGCTGCGCCTCATCGACCAGTCCGAAGGTCTTGGTCGACCAGATCGAGGCGATGTGGCGCGGCAGATAGTCGAGGTCGGTGTTCACCTCTGACTTCAGCTTGTTATAGCCATAGTTGACGAGCAGGTCGAAATTGCCGGGCAGGCTGTGGCTGGCTTCGACCTCGACGCCCTTGGTCGTCAGCTCGCCCGACTGCGCGGTGCCGCCGCCCGCGAGATACAGCACGCGGTTGCGTTCCTTGACGCGAAAGCCGGTGACGGTGACCAATGTGCCGGGGCGCGGGTGCCATTTGACCCCCGCTTCCCATTGCTCGCCGGTCTGCGGCCGGAACGGATCGCCGACGCTGCCGTCGGCATTTTTATTGCGCCCGGCGATCGGCAGGAAGCTTTCGGTATAGCTGATAAAGGGCGAGAAGCCGGCACCGATGTCGCCGATGACCCCCGCGCGGAAAGTGGTGGCATTGTCCCTGTTCCCCGCCGACGAGGTGACGCGGTCGCGCCGCGCGCCGAGCACGACCGACACGCGGTCGAAAAAGCGGATCTGGTCCTGGACATAGACGCCGAGCTGCTTCTGCGAGTCATAGTTGAACGGGCCGGTCGGGTCGTAGGTCAGCAGCGCGTCATAATCGATGTCGTAGAGATCGATGGTTTCGAAGCCGAACACGCCGCGCTTGCCGACCTTGTTCCAGCTGTAGTCGACGCCGACGAGCAGCTTGTGCCCGATATTCGCGCCGGTGTTGAAATTGAACTGGAGATTATTGTCGGTCGAAAAGACATTCATCCGCGCGTCGCTGGCGTCGGCATAGAGGCCGATGGTGCGGCGGTCGGCGGCAAAGGGATCGGTGGGGTTGGAGTAGCTGTTCGTATAATGGGTGAAATATTCGAGGTCGCTGTCGATGTAGCGCGCCTTCAGGCTGAGCCGCACCGCGTCGGAGAAATCGTGCGCGACGCTTGCCATGCCTTGCAGCGAGCGGCCCGCGTAGCGGTCCCAGCCGGGCTTGCCGACGAAGGTGTAGCGGTCGAGCGGTCCCGGCGCGCCGGGGTTGGGGCGGAAGGTGCCGATGATCGGCAGGAACTGCGACGTCGAGCCGGTGTCGTCCTCCTGATAGAGGCCGGTGAGGGTGATGTCGGTGTCGGGGGTCGGCTTCCAGCGGAGCGACGGCGCAAACATCACGCGGTCGTCGGGCACATGGTCGACATAGGTGTCGGCATCGCGCGCGCGGCCGACGGCGCGAATTGCGAAGCTGCCGGACAAAGCGAGGTTGACGTCGGCGAGCACTTCCTTGCGGTCGTAGCTGCCATAGACGAGATTGATTTCGCCCTGCGTTTCGAAACCCGGCGCTTTCGACACGAGGTTGACGAGACCGCCGATCGAACCCTGGCCGAACAGCACCGACGCGGGGCCGCGGACGATCTCGACGCGATCGAAATTATAGGGGTCCGACGTGATGCTGGCGTAGAAGGAAAAGATGTCGCGCATCCCGTCGCGGAATTGCAGCGCGTCGATGCCGCGGACGTTGAAGCCGTCAACGCGGGTGTCGCGGCCATAGGGGTTGGCGAGCACGCCCGCGGCATATTTGACCGTGTCGCTGATATTGATCGCGCCCTGCGCCTCATATTGATCGGCGGTGATGACCTTCACCGGCTGCGGCAGTTCGACGAGCGCGGTATCGGTCTTGGTCCCCGCATAGCCGGTGACGACGATCTGGTCCTGATCGTCGATTTCGGCTGTGGCGGCCTCGGCGGCGAGGGCGTTGCCGCCGGCCAGCATGGTACCGAGAAGCATGGCGATACGCGCGTTTTTCACTTGGATAGTCCCCTGATGGATCGGTCGAGTCGTGTTGCCACCTAATGCGAGGCAGTCGCATTAGCAACAAGGGATGTAGACATTGCTTCGTCGAGCGCGACGGCGGATGCCTGTTTCCGCTACTCGCGCGCCTTGGCGGCGGCGCGGACATCCTGGGCGCGGGCGAGCGGCATGACGAGGATGTCATCGCCGTCGACGATCACCGCGACATTGTCCATGCCGATCAGCGATACGCGCTTGCCGCCGGCGCGGACGAGGTTGTGATGGCTGTCGTGGAGGAAAGCGTCGCCGCTGATCGCGTTGCCGTCCGCGTCCTTTGGCGCGAGCGTGTGGACGGCTTGCCAGCTGCCGAGGTCGGACCAGCCCATCGACGCGGGGACGACGGCGACGCGTTCGTCCTTTTCCATCACCGCATAGTCGATCGAGTCCGACGGTGCCTTGGCGAAATGGACCGCATCGGCATAAAGCGCGTCGCCGTCGATCATCCCCGCCGCGAAGGCGCGGTCGGCGGCCTCGAAAATGGTGCGGCAATGGGTCAGCATGGCGTCGCGCATCCGTCCGGCGCGGAACAGGAAAATTCCGGCGTTCCAGTTGTAGCCGCCCGCCGCGAGCATCGCTTCGGCATCGGCGAGCGGCGGCTTTTCGATGAAGCGGTCGACGGCAAAGCCGTCGCTGTCCAGCGGCGGGCCGCTGGCGATATAGCCGAAGCCGGTTTCGGGCGCGTCGGGCGTGATGCCGAAGGTGACGATCCAG
>JAHCKJ010000286.1 GCA_026125835.1 Sphingopyxis sp. | reverse complement strand
CGATATTTTCGGGGGCAATTTCCTGTCGCGCTTCAACACCAATCTGCGCGAGACGAAAGGCTGGTCCTATGGCGTGCGGACGCGGATTTCGGGCGAGACCGACCGGCTGAGCTGGGTCGCGGTCGCGCCGGTGCAGGCCGACCGGACCGGCGATTCGATCCGCGAGCTGCAGAGCGACCTCAAAAGCTTCCTGACCGACAAGGGCGTGTCGCAGGCGGAACTGGAACGCACCGTCAACGGCAGCGTACGCGAATTGCCGGGCAGTTTCGAAACCTCGACCGACGTGCTGGCGGGGCTTCGCAACATCGTCAAATTCGGGCGGCCCGACAATTATTACGAAACGCTGCCCGCCACCTACGAGGCGATGACCGCGGCCGAGATCGACGCGGCGGCGCGGCGCGCGCTCAGCACCGACGACCTTGTCTATGTCGTGGTCGGCGATGCGGCGGTGGTCAAACCGCAGCTTGACGGATTGGGTTTGCCGGTGGAAACAGCAACGCCAGCCAATTAACATTGGTTTCAGTAAGGAGAGTTTCGATGTCCGTAGATGGCAGCTATGATTGCGTAACAAAATCGCCGATGGGCGATCAGAAGTCGGTGTTCACGGTCAACAGCGACGGCGACAGCTTTACCGGTTCGAACGCCGGGGCGATGGGCGCGCTCGACGTCGAAAATGGCAAGGTCGATGGCAACAAGCTGACCTGGACGATGAACATGAAGGTGCCGATGCCGATGACGCTCGAATGCGAAGCGACGATCGACGGCGACGCGCTGACCGGGACGATCAAGGCCGGTGCCTTCGGATCGATGGCAATGACGGGCACCCGCCAGGGCTGATCTGCCAGTCATGGAAATGCGAAGGGCCGTTCCCGAAAGGAGCGGCCCTTTTTCGTCCGGGTGCGCCAGGCTGGCAGGTGGCGGTGCGGCCCGCCATCATTTGTCGGCGCTTGTCGCCGCGCGCCCGCACCGCTAGTCACGCTCGCAAAGGGAGCGCGTCGATGGGCAAGGCAATGGGTGAAGCGCTGGCGCGGCTCGAGGCTGTGATCCGTGACCGGATCGCCGCGGGCGAGGCCGAAGCCTCCTATGTCGCCGACCTCGTCGCCAAGGGCCGTGGCAAGATCGCGCAAAAGCTGGGCGAGGAAGCCGTCGAGGCGGTGATCGCCGCGGTCAGCGAGGATGATCCGGCGCTGATCGGCGAAGCGAGCGACCTCGTCTTCCACCTCTCGATCCTGCTCGCCGAACGCGGCCTGACGTGGGACGTGATCGCCGCCGAACTCGCCCGCCGCCACGGCACCTCGGGCCACGCCGAAAAAGCCAGTCGCCAGCCGTAAGGACACTCCATGCCGATCGACGCCACGCAGCCCTATGACGACAGCAATATCTTCGCGCGCATCCTGCGCGGCGAATTGCCGTCGAAGACCGTCTATGAGGATGACTATGCGCTCGCCTTCCACGACATCAATCCGCAGGCGCCGCTCCATCTGCTGGTGATCCCCAAGGGCGCCTATGTCAGCTGGGACGATTTCTCCGCGCGCGCCAGCGAGGCCGAAATCGCCGGTTTCGTCCGCGCGGTGGGTCATGTCGCGCGCGACGCAGGGCTCGTCGCCCCCGGTTACCGCCTGCTCGCCAATACCGGGCTCGACAGCCATCAGGAAGTCCCGCACCTCCACGTCCATATCTTCGCCGGGCAAAAGCTCGGGCCGATGCTGGCGCGCTGACTTTTCGCGGCCGTCTATGACCGCGGTCACAGTCTTTTCCCGAACCGCGGCTAAGCGTTTCCGGTGCGCGGCGACGGGTGGACAGCCGCCCCTGTTTCCAGCAGGATAGCGGCGCGGGTTTATGCGGGGAGACAGCGGGATGAAAATGGGTTGGCACGCGCTGGCAGAACGCCTTGCCGGCAAGGCAAAACTGGCGCTGATCCTGCCACTCAGCCTCGCGATGGCCGCGACCGCGACCGCCGACACAGTGCCGCAGGTCACCCTTGCCACCCCCGGCAGCAGCGGCACTGGCGACGGCACGATCACCCGCTTTACGCTGCGTTTTTCCGAGGACATGGTCCCGCTCGGCGATCCCCGCGCCGCCGCCCCCGCGACCAACGACTGCAAACTCCCATCGACCAGCCGCTGGGTCGACACGCGCACCTGGGTGCTCGAGTTCGACAAACCGCTTCCCGGCGGACTGCGCTGCCATGTCGAACTTCGCAATGGTCTCAAGACCGCGCGCGGCATCACCGTCGCGGGCAACGGCCGCTTCGCGCTCGACACCGGCGGCCCGTCGGCGCGTGCGGTGCTCGCGGGTGGTTCGGGCGACGGGATCGAGGAGGACCAGATCTTCCTCGTCGCGACCAACGTCGCCGCCGACCGCGCCTCGGTTGCGCGCTTCGGCTATTGCGCGGTCGATGGCATCGGCGAGAAGATCCCGCTCGACGTCCTGCCGCGCGAGACCGCAACCGAGATATTGACCGGGCTCGGCGACAACAGCTGGTCGCGCCAGTCCTTTGCCTATGACGCCGGACTGCCGCTGCGCCTGCCCGCCGCGGGCGCCGACCGCGACGCGCTGCTCGACCGCGTCGTCCCGGTCAAATGCCGCCGCCCGCTGCCGCCGGGGCGCGAGATGGCGCTGGTCTGGGACGCGCGCATATCGCAGGCCGGGGCGCCAAGCCGCACCGCCGGGCGCGACCAGCGTTTCGACCACGACGTTCGCTCCGCCTTCACTGCGCGCATGGCGTGTAGCCGCGTCAATCCGCAGGCCGGATGCAATCCGGTCAAGGATGTGACGCTCAGCTTCGCCTCGCCCGTCGCGCGCGACACCGCGCTCGCCGCGACGCTCACCACTGCCGACGGCAAGCGCCTGTCGCCAAAGGTTGCCGACAGCGACAAGAATGACGCGTACCTCACCAGCGTCCGC
>JAHCKJ010000285.1 GCA_026125835.1 Sphingopyxis sp. | reverse complement strand
GCGATCGGGATAAGCACGTCGGCGGCGCCGTACTGGTCGAGAATCACGCGCCACCACACGCGTCCGCGCCGCCCGGTCTGACCCGCGTTGAGCAGCAGGGTATCGGCGCCGGTCCCGGCTGTGCGGACATAGTCGATTGCGCTTTGCCCGGTGTTATATTCGGCCCAGGCGCGCTGCCACGCGCTGCGCTGCTCAAACACCTGCGGAATGCCGTCGATCGAATAGACGGGAATGACGAGCAAAGGCGGCGACCGGAGCGTCCGCCCGCTGACCCCCAAAATTTGTCCGGCGCGCACCCGGTCGAACTGGACGCCCAGCCGCGCGACATAGCGGCGCGGGCCGATCTGTTCCTCTTCGACAACGATTGCGGTGACGATGCCGTCGAGCACCGAATCGCCCAGTGCCGGGCCGTCGCTGCCGTTCAATTTGCGGTAAAGCTGGGCCCAGCCTTTGCGCTGCGCCTCGCGCCAGCCTTTGGTTCGCGCGTCGTCGGCATTGTCGCCGGTGACATCGACGATGATGCCGCTCGCCAGAAAATCGCCGCTGCTGTTAATCGGGGTAATGCCGCGATTGCCGCGGGTAATCTGGCCGTCGACGATCCCGGCGAGCAGGATCGCGGCAAACAGGCCGAGCAGCGCCGCCCAGCGCCAGTCGCGCGTCAGAAACAAGCGAGACGGAACGCGGGGAGCGAAGCGGGCGAAAGCGACAGCGGTCATATCTTCTTCATGCTCTGCCCAAAAGCGACGCTCGGGACAAGGAAATCATGGCATTTCTTGGCGGGAAGCGTTAGTCGCGCGGGCCATGGAATCCAAGCACAACCAGCCCGCCTCTTATACTTATGCCCAGTCCGGCGTGTCGATCGACGCCGGCAATGCGCTGGTCCGTGCCATCGCTCCGCTGGCACGATCGACACGGCGCCCCGGTGCCGATGCCGACCTGGGCGGATTCGGCGGCTTCTTCGACCTGAAGGCCGCGGGGTTCAACGACCCGCTGCTCGTCGCGGCGAACGATGGCGTGGGCACCAAGCTGAAGCTGGCAATCGAATCGGGCCGGCACGACGGGGTCGGCATCGACCTCGTCGCGATGTGCGCGAACGACTTGATCGTACAGGGCGCCGAGCCGCTGTTTTTCCTTGATTATTATGCGACGGGTAAGCTCGACAATGATGTAGCGACCGAAGTGGTGGCGAGCATCGCCGAAGGCTGCAAGCAGGCCGGTTGCGCCCTGATCGGCGGCGAAACCGCGGAAATGCCGGGCATGTATTCGGACGGCGACTATGATCTTGCGGGCTTTTGCGTCGGCGCGGTCGAACGCGACCGGGTGCTGACCGCCGACAAGGTCGCGGCGGGCGACGTGATCCTGGGCCTCGCCTCGTCGGGGGTGCATTCGAACGGCTTCTCGCTCGTGCGGCGGCTGGCGGCGGACAAGGGGTGGAAACTCGATCGCCCGGCGCTGTTCGACCAGAATATCCTGCTGATCGACACGCTGATGGCGCCGACGCGTATCTATGTGAAGAGCCTGCTGCCGTTGGTAAAGAGCGGCAAGATCCATGCGCTCGCGCATATCACGGGCGGCGGATTGCTTGAGAACATTCCGCGCATCCTGCCCAAGACCCTGCACGCGCATGTCGATGCAGATGCGTGGGACCAGCCGCGATTAATGGCGTTTCTGCAGGCGCAAGGGAATATCGAGCCCGAGGAAATGGCACGTACGTTCAACTGCGGGATCGGCATGGCGGTGGTGGTTGCCGGGGACGATGTCGCCGATGTGACCGCGTCGCTCGAAGCAGCGGGCGAGACGGTCCACCGCATCGGGCATATCGCCGCGGGCGAAAAGGGCTGCACGGTCAGCGGCAGCGCCGAGACGTGGAGCGCATTGGGGGCGTGGTCGGCGACGCACAGCGGATAGAAACGTCGCCACCCTGAACTTGTTTCAGGGCCCATGGTCGGCCATCAAATCAAGCTCTGCCCCTTCCGATAGATCGGGCCATGGATGCTGAAACGGGTTCAGCATGACGAGAATGGGAAGCGATGATGTCGAAGGCCAAGGTCGCCGTACTGATCTCCGGCGCCGGGACCAATATGGCGGCGCTGCTCTATGCCGCGAAAGCCGCCGATTGCCCTTATGAGATCGTGCTGGTTGCCAGCAACAATCTCGACGCTCCCGGCCTCGCCATCGCCGAAGCCGAAGGCATCCCGACCTGGAACCTCTCGCACAAGGGAATGAACCGCGACGCGTTCGACGCGCTTGTCGATGCCGAGTTGCGCAAAGCCAAGGCCGATTTTGTTGCGCTCGCGGGCTATATGCGCATCCTGAGCGACGATTTCGTGGCGCGCTGGGCGGGCAAGATGCTCAACATCCACCCCAGTCTGCTGCCGCTCTACAAGGGGCTCGACACCCACCAGAAGGCGATCGAGGCGGGCGACCGGTTTGGCGGGTGCAGCGTCCATATCGTCACCCCCGGCGTCGATGACGGGCCGGTGCTGGCACAAACCCCGGTCGCGATCTTGCCGGACGATACCGCCGATACACTCGCCGCACGCGTGCGGATCGCCGAGCACCAGCTCTATCCGCCTACCCTGGCCGCGTTCGTCACGCGCGACCGTTCGCCCGACTATCTGCGCGGCCGCGTGCGCGAACTTGCGATGGCGCTGCCCGAAGCCGACGAGGTCACCTCGCACGGCATGCCCTGCTTCGGGATCGTGAAGGGCAAGAAATTCGCCTATTTCACCGAGGATCACCACGGCGACGGCAAGATCGCGCTGCTGGTCAAGATCAGCGGCGCCGACGAACAGGCGGCGCTGGTCGAGATGGACGACGAGCGTTACTACCGCCCGCCATATTTCGGCGACGGCTGGGTCGGTATCCGCCTCGACCTCGGCGACACCGACTGGGACGCGATCGCCGAGTGGCTGCGCAAGAGCTGGCTGGCGGTGGCGCCGAA
>JAHCKJ010000284.1 GCA_026125835.1 Sphingopyxis sp. | reverse complement strand
ACGTGGAATTAATAGGTCCTGACCCTAGCAGGCGCCTGTCGAGCGGGCCAGCGCCTTTGTCGAAACGCGGCGCTTGCGCTGGATCGTCAAAGCCATAAGGTCGGCACATAATTTCAAACGGGGATAATATCATGGCGCGCTTCGCTCTCGCCCTTGCGGCGACTCTGGCCTGTTCGACCTCGGTCTTTGCGCAGGCACCGGCGTCGCCGCCGCCCGCCGACGCAAAGCCCGAGAAATGGGATGTCAACGCGCCGCCCGGCATGACGACGCGCAAGGTTCCGATCGCGGTCGATGAAGGCAGCTGGATGAATGTCGATGTGTCGCCCGATGGCCGCACCATCGCCTTCGACCTGCTCGGCGACATTTACACGATGCCGATCGAAGGCGGCATCCCGACGCGCATCGCCGAGGGGCTGGCATTCGAGCACCAGCCGCGATTTTCGCCCGACGGCAAGCGGATCGCCTTTGTGTCGGATGCGGGTGGTGGCGACAATATCTGGCTGATGAACCGCGACGGCAGCGGCAAGGTGCAATTGAGCAAGGAAGATTTCCGGCTGCTCAACCAGCCGAGCTGGAGCCCCGACGGACAGTTCATCGTCGCCAAAAAACATTTCACCACCGGGCGTTCGCTCGGCACCGGCGAGGTGTGGCTGTATCATGTGTCGGGCGGCGCCGGGGTTCCGCTGGTGAAGCGGCCGAACGAACGGCATCAAAAGGAACTGGGCGAACCGATCTATGCCGCCGACGGCAAGAGCGTCTTCTATACCCGCAACATCACCCCCGGCGCGATCTTTGAATATGCGCAGGACAGCAACACCGGCCTTTTCGCCATCGAACGCTATGACCTGAACGAGGCCAAAGTCAGCACCGCGGCTTCGGGGGCGGGCGGCGCCGTGCGGCCGACGCCTTCGCCCGACGGAAAACTGCTGGCCTTTGTCCGCCGCGAGGCCACCCAGTCCAAACTGTATGTGAAGGATCTGGCATCGGGCATCGAACGCAAGCTTTACGACGCCCTCGATCAGGATGTGCAGGAAACCTGGGCCGTCACCGGCGTCTATCCGAACATGGCGTGGACGCCCGACAGCCGCGACATAATTTTCTGGGCCGGCGGCAAGCTCCGCCGCGTCGGCAAGGACGGCGGCGAAGCGCGGATCGTTCCGTTCAACGTCAATGACGACCGCGTCATCATCGACGCCACGCACCCCGCGGTCGAGGTCGCGCCCGACAGTTTTACCACCCGGATGCCGCGCTGGGCCGAAGTGTCGCCCGACGGGCGCAGCATCGTGTTCGAGACGCTCGGCAAGCTCTACCTGAAACCCGCTGCCGGAGGGACGCCGCGGCGCCTGACTTCCGCAACTGACAACGCGATGGAAGCCTGGCCGAGCTGGTCGCGCGACAGCAAATCTATCGTGTTCGTGCGCTGGACCGACAGCGGCATGGGCGAAATCCATATGGTCGGCGCAGGTGGCGGTACGTCGCGCAAGGTGACCAGCGTTCCCGGCCTCTATGCCGAACCGCGCATTTCCCCTGACGGCAACACAATCGTTTTTGAACGGCGCCGTGGCGGCGGGCTGACTTCGCCGCGGTGGAGCGAGGATCCGGGCGTTTATCGGATCGCGGTCGCGGGCGGAAAAGCCGAGCGGGTGAGCGCCGACGGTGCCAAGCCGCAATATGGCGCGACCGGCGAGCGCATCTTCATGATTACCGCGGCCGACGGCAAGAGCCAGCTGGTGAGCACCGATCTGAACGGGCAGGACAGGCGCAGCCACGCCAATGGCGAGTTGGTCAGCGATTACGAAATATCGCCCGACGGTCGCACGCTCGCCTTTCGTCAGAATTACGATGCCTATGTCACCCCGCTGATGCCCGGCGGACAGGATGTTTCACTCGGCACCAAAAGCGGTGCGTTGCCGGTCACCCGCGTCAGCGGCAGCGGTGCCGAATATATTCACTGGTCGGATGGCGGTCGCCGCCTGCACTGGAGCCGCGGCGCGACACTGTTCAGCGCCGATCTGGGGCAGCTGCTCGCAAGCGCGCCCGGCGACGACAAAGCGGTGAAATTTACGCCGCCGAGCGACGGCATATCGCTGGCGATGACCGAGCGCGCCGCCAAGCCGCGCGGTACGGTCGTCATCACCGGCGCGAAAATCCTGACCATGGCGGATGCGAGCGGCGGCGTGATCGACAATGGCGCGATCGTGATCGAGAATGACCGCATCACCGCGGTCGGCCCGCTGGCGGCGATCACCATTCCGGCGGGCGCGACGACGATCGATGCGACCGGCAAGACGATCGTCCCCGGCTTCGTCGATGCCCACGCCCACGGCCCGCACGGCGCCGACGAACTGATCCCCCAGCAAAACTGGTCGGAAATCGCCAATCTGGCGATGGGCACGACGACAAGCCACAACCCGTCGTCGCGCGCGTCGGAAATTTTTGTGTCGTCCGAAATGCAGCGTGCCGGGCTGATCCTCGCCCCGCGCATCTTTTCCACCGGCGAGATCATCTACGGCGCCAAGGCGGCGGGGATCTATGCCGAGATCAACGGTTATGAAGACGCGCTCGCCCATATCCGGCGATTGAAGGCACAAGGCGCGCACAGCGTCAAAAACTATAACCAGCCGCGCCGCGACCAGCGCCAGATGGTGGTCAAGGCCGCGCAGGCAGAAAATATGCTCGTGGTGCCCGAGGGTGGATCGCTTTACACGATGGACGTCTCGCTGATCCAGGACGGCAATTCGACCGTCGAGCATAATATCCCGCTGCATGTCTTCTACAAGGATCTGGTGCAGCTGTGGGGACAGACGCAGGTCGATTATACCCCGACGCTGGTGGTCACCTATGGCGGCCCGGCGGGCGATCCGTACTGGCGCGCGCATACCAATGTCTGGGAACATCCGATCCTGACCCGCCATATCCCGCCGACGCAGCTCGCGGCAAACAACAAGCGCCGCAC
>JAHCKJ010000283.1 GCA_026125835.1 Sphingopyxis sp. | reverse complement strand
CTTGCCCTTCCCTATCAGGATCTCACGATCATGGAGGCGTGCCTGTCGACCGGCGCGCATTATCTCGACACTGCCAACTACGAGCCGCGCGACGAGGCGAAGTTCGAATATCATTGGCAATGGGCGTATCACGACCGCTTCAAGGACGCGGGGCTGATGGCGCTGCTCGGCTCGGGCTTCGACCCGGGCGTGACGAGCGTGTTCACGACCTGGCTGCGCAAACATCATTTCGACCGCATCGACACGCTCGACATTCTCGACTGCAATGGCGGCGACCATGGCCAGCATTTCGCGACCAACTTCAACCCCGAGATCAACATCCGCGAAGTGACCGCGGTCGCGCGCCACTGGGAAAATGGCGACTGGGTCGAAACCCCGCCGATGTCGGTGAAGCAGCAATTCGATTTCGAGGAAGTCGGGCCCAAGAACATGTACCTCATGTATCATGAGGAGATCGAAAGCCTGAAAACGCACCTGCCCGAAATCAAGCGTATCCGCTTCTGGATGACCTTTGGCGACGCCTATATCCAGCACCTCACCGTGCTCCAGAATGTCGGCATGACCCGCATCGATCCGGTGATCTACGAAGGCAAGGAAATCATCCCGCTGCAATTCCTGAAGGCCGTGCTGCCCGAACCGTCGAGCCTGGGCGAGACGACGAAGGGCAAGACCAACATCGGCGTCATCGCGACCGGTCTCGGCAAGGACGGCAAAGAAAAGACGCTCTACCTCTACAACATCTGCGACCATGAGGACGCTTTTGCCGAAACGGGTAATCAGGCGGTGAGCTACACCACCGGTGTCCCCGCGATGATCGGCGCCGCGATGATGGTCACCGGCACCTGGAGCGGCAAAGGGGTGTTCAATATGGAGCAGATGGACCCCGATCCCTTCATGGACATGCTGAACCAGCACGGCCTGCCTTGGCAGGTGAAGGAACTGGACGGGCCGCTCGAATTCTGATTGCTGCACGCAGTCCCGGCGCTGGCCGGGACTGCGTGCCAGCGAGGGAATTTATGACCGCCTATCTCGCGCCCATCGGGCTGCTCATCATCTCGAATATCTTCATGACCTTCGCCTGGTATGGGCACCTCGGCGACATGTCGCGGCCGCTGTGGCTTGCGGTGCTGATCGCATGGGGCATCGCCTTTTTCGAATATTGCCTTGCGGTCCCCGCCAACCGCATCGGTTACGGCGTTTACACCGCCGCCGAACTCAAGACCTTGCAGGAAGTCATCACCCTCGTCATATTCGCCGGGTTCGCGGTCTTCTGGCTCGGTGAGAAGCTGACCGTCAACCATCTCGTCGGCTTTGGCCTGATTGCGGCGGGGGCATTCTTCATCTTCAAAGGGCCGATTGCGGTCGCATAGGAACCGATAACCCATGGAAACCCGTGCCGGCGACCCCGGAGCTTTCGCAAGCTTCGACCTGAGCCGCGTCCCCTCGCCTGCCTTTGTCGTCGATGCCGCAAAGATTCGCGCGAACCTTTCGGTCCTCCGCCATATCGGCGACGCATCGGGCGCGCGCGTCCTCGCGGCGCTCAAGGCATTTTCGATGTGGTCGCTGGGTTCGACGGTCGCTGACTATCTCGACGGCGTCTGCGCGTCCGGCCTGTACGAAGCCAGGCTGGGCCGCGCCGAATATGGCGGTGAAGTCGCGACCTATTGCGCCGGGTACAAGGAAGCCGACCTGCCCGAAATCGCGGCGCTGTCCGATCATCTGATCTTCAACTCGCCGGGGCAGATCGCGCGCTTCCGCCCGCTGCTCGACGAGCTTCGCGCGCAGGGCGCGGCCTTCGACATCGGCCTGCGCATCAACCCGATGCACAGCGAGGGCGAAGTCGCCAAATATGACCCGGCCGCGCCGTGCAGCCGCCTCGGCTTTCCGGTCACCCAGCTACTCCCCGACCATATCGAGGGGATCGACGGCATCCATATGCACAGCCTGTGCGAACAGGATTTCCCGCCACTGCAGCGCACCTGGGACGCCGTCCAGCCGATGCTGCGTCCCTTTTTCGGCCAGCTCAAATGGATCAATTTTGGCGGCGGCCACCATGTCACCCGCGCCGATTATCAGGTCGACGACCTGATCGCCTTTCTGAAACAGGTGCGCGCCGCGACCGATTGCGACGTGATGATCGAACCCGGCGAAGCGATCGCGCTCGACGCCGGGATCCTTGTCGGCGAAATCCTCGACCTGTTCGACAATGACGTGCCGATCGGCATCACCGACATCTCGGCGACCTGCCATATGCCCGACGTGATCGAGGCACCCTATCGCCCGGCGATGCTGGGCGAGGGCGACGAAGGCATGCCGGTGCGGCTCGGCGGGCCCTCGTGCCTCGCGGGCGACGTGATCGGCGATTACCGCCTGCCCGGCGGCGCCCGCATCGGCCAGCGTTTCGCTTTCCTTGACCAGGCGCATTATTCGATGGTCAAGACCAACACCTTCAACGGCGTCCCGCTTCCGTCGATCTGGCTGTGGGACAGCGAAACCGACGAGCTCCAGCTGATCCGCGAGTTCGGATATGAGGATTTCAAGACGCGGTTAAGCTAGGGTCAGGACCCATCCCGGCGAAGGCGGACATGGTCGATTGTGCCGGGCCGCCGTCTTTTTGGCATATCGGCCCCGTCCGGCGCACCGCTGCACCTTTTCGTCCCGACCGTTACGTCGCTATTACAAAATTACGCGATAGGGTCTTTACACGGGAGACCCCCCTCCATATATGCGCTCTCCGCTGCCCCAGGGGGACTTCCAATAACCGCAAGGCAGCCTTGTCGTTTACCGTTATATTTTTGGGGGTCCCTTGCGTTGCACCAGCATCATAGCGCCCACGGGCTGATTCAGGCACTTTCGCCGGTCGAACCTGTTACGCTCGTCCGCCCGCAAGCGGAGCGGAGAGAGTCGCGTTTTATCATAGACCGTTTTCACGGCACGACCATCTAAGCGGTCAAGGCGA
>JAHCKJ010000282.1 GCA_026125835.1 Sphingopyxis sp. | reverse complement strand
GCGCCGCCGAACAGGGCTGGTCGTTCAGGAACGCGCGACTGCCGCCGTCGGCCTTCAGCGTGCGGCGGACGAGCAGCGGCTCGCCGGGTTCGGTCGCGATGTCATTGTCCGCAAGCAGCGCCGCGAGCGGGGTGCCCACGGCCGGCGCAGCAAAACTGGCAGTCACCTGCGCCTTGTCGGTTCCCTGCCGGACCAGCGCGCTGTCGGCGCGCGCACCGAGTGCCAGCCCCAGCGCGTCGAGCAGGATCGACTTGCCCGCCCCCGTCTCGCCCGTCAGTACCCCCAGCCCGGCCGCGAAATCGAGCTCGAGCCGTTCGATCAGAACGATATTGGCGATGGACAGGGCGGTCAGCACAAGGCGCCCCTTACATTAGAACAAAGCGCGAATCCACGCCCGCGCGAAATCAGGCGCCCGGCGCGTGCCGTTGCATCAGCTTGTACGCGCGCTCGTACCATTCATTGCCGGGGTAGTTGGCGCCCAGCACCGCCGCCGACTTCTTCGCTTCCTCGGGAATGCCGAGCGCCAGATAGGATTCGGTCAGGCGGTACAGCGCTTCGGGCGCATGGCTGGTGGTCTGGAACTTGTCGACGACCTCGCGGAAACGGATCGACGCCGCCAGCCAGTTCGAGCTGCGCTGGTAAAAACGGCCGATCTCCATTTCCTTGCCCGCCAGATGGTCCTGCACCAGGTCGATCTTCAGCCGCGCGTCGGCGGCGTAGCGGCTGTCGGGATAGCGGCGGATCACCTCGCCCAGCGCGTTCGACGCCTGCTGGGTGATCTTCTGGTCGCGCGTCACGTCGCTGATCTGCTCGTAATAGCTGAGCCCGATCAGATAATAAGCGTAAGGCGCATCCTTGTTGCCCGGGTGGATCGCCAGGAACCGCTGCGCCGACTCGATGGCGGGGGTGTATTCGCGGTCCATATAATAGCTGAACGAACTCATCAGCTGCGCGCGGCGCGCCCAGGGCGAATAGGGGTGCTGGCGCTCGACCTCGTCGAACAGCGCCGCCGCGATGCGGTACTGGCCGCGGTCGAGCCGGTCCTGCGCCGCGCGGTACAGCGTGTTGACGTCGCGCGCGACGTAACGCGTGTCCTTCTTAACTGCCGCACCGCCACCACAGGCTGCAAGCAGGGGCGAAATCGCAAGAGCGGCGGCGAGCAGGCGCGTCGTGGCGCGCAGGGAGGAACGCTGAGTCATGCGCGCGGTATAGCCACAGCGCCGATGAACGCAAAATAAATGATGCGCGAACGGTCGCGCTTTTACCCGCCCTTCACCACGCATCCCTGCGGGGCGTCGGCCGGCGCCGCGACACGGCGCGCGGCCTTGATCGTCACCGGCGGTTCCAGCATCTGGCCGACCATCACGCCCTGCCCGGCGGTCGGCGAGACCGGCGCGTTGAAGATCGCCTCGGCCACCGCTGCCCCGGCGACCAGTTCGCCGAACACCGCAAAGCCCGCGCCGTCGCCGCCGGGCGCGTCGCTGTCGAACCCCTTGATGTCGGACAGCAGCAGGAAAAAGTCGCTCGTCGCGTCGCCGGGATTCAGCCGCGCCATCGACAGCGCGCCCTTGCAGTTGGTCAGCCCGGTCGTTTTGGTCGGTTCGTGCGCGACCGGCGGAAAATTGCGCCGCGGGTCGCCGCGGTTGCCCGCCTGGATCAGCTGGTTGGCCGGTCCCCAGCTTTTCGTCGAGCGATAGAATTTGAAACCGTCCATCCGCTTGGCATCGACATAGCGCAGGAAATTGGCCGCGGTTACCGGCGCGCGCGCATCCTCCAGCCGCACGACAATCGTGCCAAGGTCGGTGACCAGCTCGACATAGGGCCGCGTATCGGTCGCCGGTGCATCGACCGGCACCGGCAAGGGCGGCGGCGGTGGCGGCGGCGCGAACGTCGGGCGCGGGCGCGGCGGCGTCGTGGGGGGCGTCGCGGCGGTCTGCGCGGCAAGGAGGGCGAGCGGAAGCAGAATGCTGGTCAACATGCGATCGCTTATGGCGCGGGCGCCTTGCCCTTGAAAGAACGAATCAAGCGTCGGGCTTATTAAACCACATGGTTGACAATATCGCCGACGCGAATCATATTCAACCTCATGGTTGAACATGATTCGCTCGCGCTCGATACGATCTTCCACGCCCTCGGCGACGCCACGCGGCGCGCCATGCTCGGCGAGCTGGCCAAGGGCGAGCGCAGCGTCGGCGAACTCGCCGCACCCTTCGCGATGTCGCTCGCCGCGGCGTCGAAGCATATCAAGGTGCTCGAGGGCGCCGGGCTGATCCGCCGCGATGTCCGCGGCCGCACCCATGTCTGTAGCCTCGATCCGGCGCCGCTGATGTCCGCCGACCAGTGGCTCGGCATCTATCGCCGCTTCTGGACCGGCCGCCTCGACACCCTCGAACAATTGCTGCGTGCCGAAGGCGCCGCGCCGCCGCCCAAGCCACCCCTCCCCGCGAAAGAAGGAGAATGACGATGAGTATCATCACGACGACCGACGATTATGGCGTGGTCCGCGAGGATGCGACCCTGACCTTGGAGCGCCTGCTCCCCGGCCCGATCGACCGCATCTGGTCCTATCTCGTCGACAGCGACCTCCGCCGCCAGTGGCTCGCTGCGGGCGCGATGGAGGAGCGGGTCGGTGCCGAAGTCGATCTGGTATGGCGCAATGACGAACTGACCGACCCGCCCGGCACCCGCCCCGAAGGCATGGGCGAAGAGCATCGCATGTCATGCGAAGTGCTCGAATGCGACGCCCCGCACCGGCTGGCGATCAGCTGGGGCAGCACCGGCGGCGTCACCTTCACCCTGCAGGAACAGGGCAGCGAGGTGCTGCTGACGATCACCCACCACCGCGTGACCGACCCCGCCGTCCTGCTCAACATCAGCGCCGGCTGGCACGCGCATGTCGACGTGCTGGAGGCAAAGCTGCGCGGCACGAACGCCACCCCGCACTGGGACAATTTCGTGCGTTTGCGCGATGAATAT
>JAHCKJ010000281.1 GCA_026125835.1 Sphingopyxis sp. | reverse complement strand
ATGCGAAAAGCTTCAAGACGGTCGGCATCAACCAGAATGGCTTGCCGCTCGATACCAACAACCAGCCGGTGCTGAGTGCCAGCACCGTGAAGCCGGAATCGGTCAATCATTTCGAAATCGGGCTCAAGACGCAGTTCCTGAACCGTCTGGCGACTTTCAACCTCACCGCGTTCCACACCGAAATCAAGAATTTCCAGGCGACGGTGAACGGCGGCCAGTTCGGTACCGTACGCGGCTATCTGGCGAACGCCGAAAAAGTGGTGTCGCAAGGTATCGAGGCAGACTTCAAAATCCGTACCAGCGACCGGTTCACGGCCTATGCGAATGGTGCTTACACCGACGCGAAATATAAATCGTTCACCAACGCGCCGTGCCCGCCAGAACTCTCGGGCGGGACATTCCAACCGGCCAATGCGGCGCCCGATTATTCGCAGCCGGGAGTGCCGGGCGCGCTCAGCCCGCGGGAGTGCGACATTTCCGGCTTCGACCTGCCCGGTGTCTCGAAATGGGCGTTTTCCTATGGCGCCGAAACAAACATTCCGGCCACGCTGCTGGCCCAGGATGGCCAGGTCTATCTGGGTGTCGACGGCAATTACCGCTCACGTTGGAATTCGAACGCGTCGCCGTCGATCTATACCGATGTGAAAGGTTATGCGCTGACCAATTTCCGCGTCGGGTTTCGCGCCGACGGCTTCGATATTTTCGGTTGGGTCCGTAACGCCTTCGACGTCAATTATATCGAAACGCTGCAAGTGGCGCCGGGCAATGTCGGACTGATCGCGGGCCAGCCGGGCGATCCGCGGACCTGGGGCGGAACGGTCAAGTTCAGTTTCTGACCCTGCCCATTCGCCGGGCACAGAGAAGGGGGCGTTCCGCGACGAGCGCCCCCTTTTCATGCGGGCTGATCGATCAGCGCTGCAGCGGGCTGCCGCGGACCTGATCGGGCCGCTGGCCGCCGTGCTGGCGATCCTGGCCGCCGTCCTGCTGTTGCTGCTGCTTGCGGCGTTGTTCTTCGTCGCGCTGCTGCTGCTCGTTGGGGTTTTGGTTGGCCACTTTCTCTCTCCATTTCGTCACGCCAGTATGCGGGTGACATGGTGCCAACCCGCTGTTCCTGCGTAATGTTGCGCGACCTCGCCGCGGTTTCGTCGGGGCGTGGCAGCAGCGCGACCAAGTCATTTCATTGCCGCAACCCGCCGCTCTGTAATCGGTTCATTCAATGACTGAATTCAGCTTATTCGGTTATGTCGATGGAAGAGGGCGGCCTATCCTTTCCATCCCAAGGCGGAAGGATGATCCAATCGACTCGCGACCAGCCAGCATCGGTGTGCCTGCGGCGATCCCCCGGTCGCCCGCCCGTCATGCGCCGGTCATCCTGCCGCGCCACGCATATCCAACGAGAACCCCCAAAGGAGAGACTGTATGAACGACCAGACCCCCATTAGTGGCGGATGCCCGGTTCACCAACCCGGCGGCGTGCGCTCGCTGCTTGGCCGCACCAACAAGGACTGGTGGCCCGACATGCTGGCGACCGAAGTCCTGACCCCGAACGGCCCGTCGAACCCGATGGGCGACGACTTCGACTATTCGAAGGCGTTCGCGCTGCTCGACTATGACGCGTTGAAGGCCGACCTGACCGCGCTGATGACCGACAGCCAGCCGTGGTGGCCCGCCGACTATGGCCATTATGGTCCATTCTTCATCCGTATGGCGTGGCACGCGGCGGGCACCTATCGCACCGCCGACGGGCGCGGCGGCGCCAACAGCGGGCAGCAGCGTTTCGAGCCGCTCGACAGCTGGCCCGACAATGGCAACCTCGACAAGGCCCGCCGCCTGCTGTGGCCGATCAAGCAGAAATACGGCAACAAGATCAGCTGGGCCGACCTGTTCATCCTGGCCGGCAACGTCGCGATCGAAAGCATGGGCGGGCCGGTGTTCGGCTTCGGCGGCGGCCGCGTCGATGTTTATGAACCCGAACGCGACATCTATTGGGGCAGCGAAGACAAATGGGTCAATCAGGGCGTCCAGACGCGCATCGACCCCGCCAAGGGAATGGAGACGATCGAAGGACCGCTTGCCGCGATCCAGATGGGCCTGATCTACGTCAACCCCGAAGGCCCGGGCGGCAATCCGCACGACGACGAGGGCATGGCGCGCGATATGAAGGAAACCTTCAAGCGCATGGCGATGAATGACGAGGAAACCGTCGCGCTGACCGCCGGGGGCCATACCTTCGGCAAGGCGCACGGCAATGGCGACGCCTCGCTGCTCGGCGCGGCGCCTGCGGGCGGCGATCTGGCCGCGCTGGGCTTCGGCTGGGTCAGTTCCCATGAAAGCGGCGGTATCGGCGAGCATACCGTCACCAGCGGCATCGAAGGCGCGTGGACCAACACCCCGCGCGAGTGGACGGAGAATTATTTCCGCCTGTTGTTCGACTATGACTATGAACTGGTGAAGTCGCCCGCCGGTGCCTACCAGTGGCAGCCGATCAACCAGAAAGAGGAGGATATGGCTCCCGCGGCGTGGGATCCGAGCATCAAGGTTCCGACGATGATGACCACCGCCGACATGGCACTGAAGCGCGATCCCGCCTATCGCGCGATCAGCGAGCGGTTCCGCAACGACCATGAAGCGTTCAAGGACGCTTTTGCGCGCGCCTGGTTCAAGCTCACGCACCGCGACATGGGGCCGAAGGTCCGCTATCTCGGCCCCGAAGTTCCCGCCGAAGACCTGATCTGGCAAGACCCGATCCCCGCGGGCACGATGCCGTCGGATGCCGAAGTGGCCGCGGTAAAGGAAAAGATCGCGAACAGCGGTCTTACCGTCAGCGAGCTGGTCAAGACCGCCTGGGCGTCTGCCAGCACCTACCGCAAGTCGGACCACCGCGGCGGCGCCAATGGCGCGCGCGTGCGCCTCGCGCCGCAAAAGGACTGGGAAGTCAACGAACCTGCGCTGCTCGCCAAGGTGCTGAACACGCTGGAGGGGCTGCGTGGCAATCTGTCGATCGCCG
>JAHCKJ010000280.1 GCA_026125835.1 Sphingopyxis sp. | reverse complement strand
TGAACAACGGAACAAAGGCCGCGGCAAAGGCGCCCTCGGCGAACAGGCGGCGAAAGATATTGGGCAATTGGAATGCCAGCTGCCACGCATCGGCCACCCCGCCCGCGCCCAGGATCCGGCTGAGCAGCATGTCGCGCGCAAAGCCGAAGATGCGGCTGACCATCGTCAGCCCGCCGATCGTCCCGACGCTTTTGAGCAGGCCGCTCATGGGGCAAGTCCGCACCGAGTTACAGCGCCGTGTCCCCGCGAAGGCGGGGACCCATCGCCGGTCGGTGCTAATTTAAACTGGCCGGAGATGGACCCCCGCCTTCGCGGGGGAACGCACACCGAAGGCATTGTAGTGGAAATGGAAGACCTATGCCTGACCGACCGGCGCGGCGGCGCCCGTCTGTTCGGCTTCGACCTGCTGCATCTGCTGCATGAACAGGCCGTGGAAATCGATCGGTTCGAGCAGCAGAGGGGCGAAACCGCCATCGCGGACGGCATCGGCGACAACGCGGCGCGCAAAGGGGAACAGGATGCGCGGCGCTTCGGCCAGGAAGAAGGGCTGAAGCTGGTCGTCGGGGACGTTGCGGACGCCGAACAGGCCGGCATATTTCAGCTCGATCACGAACATCGTGCCCGCATCGGCTTTCGACGTGACGTCGATCTTCAGCGACACTTCGAACAGATTCTCGCCGACATTGTCGGCGGCAATGTTGAACTGGACGTCGATCTGCGGCGCTTCCTGCCACTGGTAAACCGCGGGCGCGCTCGGGTTTTCGAACGACATGTCTTTCACATATTGCGAAATCAGGCCGATCGCGGGGCTGGTGTCCTCGCCATTGGGCTGCAGGGCGGGGTTGTTGATGTCGGCGCTGGTCTCGTCGGCCATGGTGATATGCTTTCGCTCGCAAGGATGAAACAGGGTCCGCGCCACAGGCCGTGTCGGGACTGCGGCAGTCGGTTGCGGCGGCGCTTAGCAGCGCGCGTCAGCCAGCACAATGGGCGCACGGCGTCGCGTTCGCGGGGTGTCAGGCGTTGACCTGCCGCACCGCTGCGGCCATGGCGTTTGAAACTTGGCCGTGCATCGCCTATGTATGGCCCATATGTTTCCATCGCCCGCATTGGACCCTTGCCCGTGACTGCTTTTTCGATCGTCCTGCTCGCCATGATTGCCGCCTTCCTGGGGATGCGGCTCTATTCGGTGCTCGGCAAGCGCACGGGGCACGAGCAGGAACCGGTGCTGCCGCGCCGCGACGAGCGTGCGGTGCCGGGTCCGGTGCGCCTGGAGGATGGCGATGCCGGACCCTCCGCTGCGGCGGGTTCCGCCGATACGGCGGGTCTGGTTTATGAACCCGCGGCCGAAACCGGGCTGCGCCAGCTGCTCGCCGCCGACCGCCATTTCGACGCCGGCCGCTTCATGGAGGGCGCCGAGGCCGCCTATCGCATGATCCTGGAGGCCTATTGGTCGGGCGACCGCGAAGCGCTGCGCGATCTGTGCGACGATGACAGCTATGAAGCCTTTGTCGAGGCGATCGAGGCGCGCGAGGCGCGCGGCGAAACGCTCGACAACCGGCTGGTCGGCATCGATTCGGCCAAGATCACCGCGGTCGAAATGGACCGCAAGGAAGCGCGCATCACGGTGCGCTACCAGGCCGACATCAGCGCGATCACGCGCGACGCCGACGGCAAGCTGATCGCCGGATCGATGAGCGACGCGTCGCGCACCGACGATTTGTGGACCTTCCGCCGCGATATCGGCAGCAGCGATCCCAACTGGCTGCTCGACGAAATCGAAGCAGCCTGATCGCGGTGCCGGCGAACCTGTCGTCGGGGACGCGCCGGACGCGCGTTTTCGGAATTGCCCTGCTCGCCGCGCTGCCGTTGCTGGCGGGTTGTGCATCGGTGATTCCCGATTCGGGTAACCGCCCGACTGTCTCCACACCGGCGCCAGCACCGACGCCGCCCGGCGCCACGCCGCGTCCCTATCAGCCGCGCCCCTCCGAAAGCGGCGGGGTTGCAGCGAAGCCGATCCCCGCCACCCCGCGCGCCGCCTTGCCCGCGCCGCCCGTTCCCGGCGATGCAACGACCGCCGCCGCCAGCGGGGTGATCGCCGGTCCCGACTTTGCCAGCCTTGGTGTGTCCGCCGAACAGGCCGCGGCGGCGCTGGCCGCCTTCCGCATCAGCTGCCCGTCGGTCCAGCGCCGCGCCGACGCCAGCGGGCTGACGCAGGGCGCCGACTGGACCGAAAGCTGCAACGCCGCGAAGAACTGGCGCGACAATGATGCGGCGGCCTTTTTTGCGCGCTATTTCGGCACCGTCCAGATCGGCGCCGGAACCGCCTTTGTCACCGGCTATTATGAACCCGAAATCGCCGGGTCGCGCACGAAGCGCCCGGGCTATGACGTTCCCATTTATCGCCGCCCCGCCGATCTGGTCGACGTCGACCTCGGGCAATTGTCCGACGAGCTGACGGGTCGGACGATCCGCGGCCGCGTCGAGGGCAACAAGCTGGTGCAATATTATGATCGCGCCGCGATCGAAAGCGGCGCGCTCGAAGGGCGCGGGCTCGAAATCGCCTGGGCCGCCGACGCTGCCGAATTCTTTTTCCTGCAGGTGCAAGGCTCGGGCCGCCTGCGCCTGCCCGACGGCGGTATCATGCGGATCGGTTACGACAGCCAGAACGGCCGCGGCTATGTCGGCATCGGCAAGCTGCTGCTCGATCGCGGCGAATTGCAGCGCGGGCAGGCGTCGATGCAGGGCATCCTCGACTATCTGCGCGCCGATCCCGTGCGCGGCGCGAAGGTGATGACCGAAAATCCCAGCTGGGTGTTCTTCCGCGAGCTTGACGGTCCCGGCCCGCTTGGTGCCATGGGCCTGCCGGTGACCGGCCGCGCCAGCGTCGCCGCCGATCCCAAATATGTGCCGCTCGGCGCCCCCGTCTTCCTCTCGCTCGACCGCGCCGAACCCAATGGGCTGTGGGTGGCGCAGGACACCGGCGGCGCGATCAAGGGCGCCAACCGGTTC
>JAHCKJ010000028.1 GCA_026125835.1 Sphingopyxis sp. | reverse complement strand
GCGTTTCCCGAGTCTCACGGGGCGAAAGAAGCTCAAGATTGCCCCGGACTATGACGACGCCGATCACTTTATGAACGACGTTGAGCTCGATCTGCTCGCTGCCGGCATGGACGCTCCTCCTGCTCTAGCAGCCGAGGTCTCCGAGCTCATTCGCTTCAAGACATCGACGCTGACCGAGATTGGGTTTCAGCGTAACGGTGTCTGGAACGAGTATACCGCCTTCCAAAAGATTGAGCATCTGGGGCTGCTGTTTGGAGCACTTACGGCATCTCCTCGAAGTAAGGTTCTCGGTCGAGGCGTTCCCGCACAGCGTCTGACAATGGGAATGCTCGTGTTTCCAGCAGTTTGGGACTGGTACATTCAGTGGCGCGAGCGCCGGCGTGGATTCTTCACTGTATGGGAAGTCAACATGCTTCAGCTCGGCCTCTCCCTCGCTCGCGCGGAGACGGGGTGGCTGCGCCAGAACCCTGCTCTGGCTGGACGGCTAAAGCCGATTCCGGGCTTGGTTTCTGAGGCTGACATTCAAGCTGTACACGCAGACTGGGAGGGCGCTTGCGATCAGTTTTACCGCTATGGAACGGCTCGGGCGAAGGAGATCCAGCGGGTGGCGAGGGTCCATCGAGACCCATTTGAGCCGATCATGGCGGTACTCGAGGCCGATAGTCCTGTCGGCAGTTACCGTTTGATCACGGAGGAGATCTTGCGTCTGATGCCTGATCAAAAACGATATCCGCGCGCGGCTGCGGAATCAGTGCGCTCATTCCTCATGTTGCGCCTTGGCCTCCACCTTGGCCTTCGCCAGAAGAATCTTCGCGAACTGCTGGTAAGCGAGCGGGGTACACCTCCTACCACGGAACGCAACCTGGCGACGCAGAAGCGTGGAGAGTTACGCTGGAGCGATCGCGATAACGGTTGGGAAGTTCTTATCCCGGCATCGGCCTTCAAGAATGCGCACTCGTCGTTCTTCGGTAAAATGCCGTTCAGGCTCATTCTGCCGGATCTCGGCGGACTTTACCGTCAGATCGATGATTATTTGCGGCTGCATCGTGCGGCGCTCCTGAACGGCGCCGAAGACCCTGGGACCTTCTTCGTAAAGACGGTCAAAACGACCAGCCGAGACGCGTCCTATAATCAAACGACTTTCTACGAAGCTTGGCGACTCATCATTCAACGCTATGGGATCTACAATCCATACACTGAGCGTGGCGCCATCAAGGGTCTTTTGCCGCATGGTCCTCACAACGTGAGGGATGTTCTGGCAACGCATATCTTGAAGCAAACGGGGTCATATGAGCAGGCCAGCTATGCCATTCAGGACACCCCTGATACGGTCGCAAAGCACTATGGAAGGTTTCTACCGCAAGATAAGGCGGCACTCGCTGCACAGATCCTAAACCGTGTCTGGGAGGCGGCATGATCGCTAGGCCTGGACGAATGCAGCTATTTGAATGACGCCTTCATAAACGGCGTGGAACGATCCATGAACGAATCTTTGCGGGCCTTTTAATCGGCCCATTAAAGTGCCGATCTTCGCGTTTTGTTCGCGGCCATGGAATCGCGGAAATCCGCCGTTTCCTGAAGATTTGAGTCCTTAAAAAGGCATCGAACCAATACGTTATTTGAAATTTGCGGGCCTTTGTGTGGGCTTTTGCAGAAAGCCACATCGCATATGTTGCTGTTTTGCAACGATAAACATAATTCGATGCGAGTCCTCTTCTGGCACCATTTTTCCGCGTGATGGCGGGACTTCCTAAAACGGTTGGCAAATGACGGCGCGCAGCGGCGCAGCGGTGTCGTTCGACACCGGCAGGATGATCGCGCTCGGGGGGAAGTGGTGCCGCTTACAGGACTCGAACCTGTGACCCCATCATTACGAATGATGTGCTCTACCAACTGAGCTAAAGCGGCAACGAGGCGCGCGTCTATCAGCGTGTCGGGGCGAAAACAAGCGGGCTTGGGCGAAATTTGATTCTGGCGCGCGCACCCCGCTTGCGCGGGTCCAGCGCGTGTCGGGCGACGTCACGTCGGGCGCCGCCGGATCGCAGGCGCGCCGCCGTTGCAACCGCTGCCAATGTTGCGCGGATATGGGATGACAAGCGGGAACCGGCGCCGCATAGATCGCCGCCACGGCGCCGCTGCTGCAGATGAGGCGCCGACAATAGATCCTGCAAACGGGATGAAGGAGAGGATTGTCCGATGATTCGATGCCTGGCCTGCGCATTGGCGCTCGTCGCCTTGCCCGCTGCGGCACAGCAGGCGGCGCCGTTGCCGCCGCTGGCCCCGTGGAGCGGGGCGAGCGAAAAGCTGATTGTGGCCGCCGGTGACCCCTGGATCACGCCCGCGGAGCAGAGCGGCTTTGCCGAAACGCCGGATTATGCGGCGACGCGTGCGTGGCTCGACCGGCTCGTCGGGTCGGCGCCGCAGCTCCTGTCGATCGAGCGTTTCGGTGCCACTGCAGAGGGACGCGAGCTTTATTTCGTCCGCGCCAGCAAGGGCGGGGCAGGCAAGCCGGTGCTGCTGGTCCAAGCGGGCATTCATTCGGGCGAGATCGACGGCAAGGACGCGGGCATGATGTTGCTGCGCGACATCGCCCATCGCGGCAAGCACCGGCTGCTCGACAGGGCCGATCTGGTGTTCGTGCCGATCTTCAACGCCGACGGGCATGAACGCTCGGGACCGTGGAACCGCCCGAACCAGCGCGGACCGCAATCGATGGGGTGGCGCACCACGGCGCAGAATTTGAACCTCAACCGCGATTATCTGAAGGCCGATGCGCCCGAAATGCAGGCGATGCTGGCGCTGATCAACCGGATCGACCCGGCGCTTTATCTCGACCTCCACGTAACCGATGGCACCGACCATCAATATGACGTCGCCTATGCCTTTGCCGGATGGCGCGGGTTTTATGCCAATTCGCCCGCGATCGGCCGCTGGCTCGACACAAAGCTGCGCCCGTCGATGGACGCCGCGCTGACGCGGGCGGGGCATACGCCGGGGCTTTATGTGAGCGCGCTCGACAATCGCGATCCCGGCAAAGGCATTCGCCACGACCCCGACACGCCCCGCTTTTCGACCGGCTATGGCGATTTCCGGCGCCTGCCGACGGTGCTTGTCGAAACCCATTCGCTGAAACCCTATCGCCAGCGGGTGCTTGGCACCTATGTGCTGGTGGAGGAGGCGCTGCGGCTGGCGGGGCAGGAGGGCGCTGCGCTGCGCGCCGCGATCGACGCCGACCGCGCCGCGCGGCCGCGCGCCATGGTGGTGAATTGGAAACCGCGGACCGACCCGCTCTACACGATCGAATTCAAGGGGATCGCCCACGACCGTTATCGTTCGGCGGCGTCGGGACGCGACGAAATCCGC
The DNA here is from genome assembly GCA_026125835.1 of Sphingopyxis sp. Taxonomy (GTDB): domain Bacteria; phylum Pseudomonadota; class Alphaproteobacteria; order Sphingomonadales; family Sphingomonadaceae; genus Sphingopyxis. The sequence goes on along the minus strand of JAHCKJ010000028.1, from coordinate 11,295 downwards.
TGGCTGGGCCGGCCGGTGACGCAGAAGATGCCGGTGTTCGGCAGCGACCCCGACCAGCGCGTGACGCCGCCTCCGTGGCTTGCGGTTACGACCGCGCCGCAAGTGATCGAGCGCTGAAGGTTCATGGCATCGCGTTCGAAACGATCGCCGCGCCGCGCCGGATGACGCTCGACATGGTGCGAATCACCAGGCTTGGTGCCGCGAGCGAAGGGCGCGTCCCGCTGAGCGCCGCGGGATACCGCCACGAACAACGCAGCGAGACATTTCCGCGGGGTCGGTGCGCGTGCCCGCCGACCAGGCGCTCACACAGCCCGCCGCCGCGATGCCGGAGCCCGAAGCGCGGACTCGCTGCTCGCGTGGAATTTCTTTCCCGCATGCTGCAACGCACTGGAATATATCGAAGTTTATGATCGCGCCGCTGGCTGACCGATGCTGGGTCGAGGATGGCGCTGCGCCGCGCGTTCGAGGCGAAGTTGGCCGCCGATCCCGCCTTTGCCGCCGACGGCAACGCCCGCCTCGCCTGGTTTTACGCGCGCACGCCCTATTACGACGAACGCTATCTGCTCTATCCGGTGGGCCGCGTTTCCCTCGACTCCGGCGCATGAAGAGGGTCGACGCGCCGCCAAAGATGCTTTCGCAGCGTCAAGCCGGGGCAGGGATGGCGCATGGCGCAACATATTGATCCTCGTCACTCACACCATCCCGCGCCGTCGCGGATGAACTGGAACGGTCCCGGCACAGGGCATTTTACCGACGATGGCCGACGTCGCGCGCGAACTTGGCGTCGCCAAGATCACGGTTTCGCGGGCTCTGTCGGATCATGCGACGGTCAAGGAAAGCACCCGCAAGCTGATCCGCGAGACGGCGGAGCGCATGGGCTATCGGCTCAATGTTTCGGCACGCAATCTGCGGCAGCAGCGGACGCGGACGACGTCGGTCATCGAAATGGCGCCGTCGCACGATCGCCTGATGAGCGAACCCTATCCCTTGTCCTTGCTAAGCGGCATCATGCAGGAATTGACCGCAGCCGGTCAGAATATGGTGCTGACGACCATCGATCTGTTCGCCGAACATCCGCCCTCGACCGATGGCGTGATCTCTGTTGGGGCAGGGCGTCCATGACGATGCCAGCAGCGGGCGGTCGAGGCCATGGGGCTGCCCTATGTGGTGTGGGGTCGGGCGCACGGTCCGCCTGAACGCATCGTCGTCGGTAGCGACAACCGTGCTTGCTGACGCCTTGCCGCCGATTATTTGTCGGGCCGCGGGCGCCGCCAGCTCGTCTTCCTGGGTGATACGCAAAATATGGCGGAGGTCGAGGATCGGTTGAGCGGCTTTGTGGAGGGTCTGCAGGCGGCGACGAGATCGTCGCGCAGCTGGCTTGCGCGTTCACGGCACGCGCGCGCGAGACGGTCACGCACATGATCGAACAAGGAACCTCGTTCGACGGTATTTTTTGCGCCAACGATGCGATTGCCATGGGCGCGATCGACGCGCTGGTGGCACATGGCCGTTCGGTTCCTGCCGACGTCTCCGTCGTCGGATTTGATGATCTGCCAGGGGCGTCGATTTTTCGCTCGCTTACCAGCGTCCGGCAGGACTGGGCGCTGGGCGGAGTACTGCTCGCGCAAAAAGTGCTCGACCTGGTCGGCGGGCGCGCGGTCGAGTCGCATATGATGCCCGTCCAGCTCGTCGCCCGCGAAAGCTGATCTCCCGATAGAAATTCCGCAGATAATCGCGCGTTTGGTCAAATGGTATCGATAACTTGACATCGATACCATTTTGCGGGAAATGTCTTTGCGAGCCGGGGCCGGAGCAGCCCGGGCCATGGGTGAGGACACAGGTGGCGATTTCCGCAAATACTCCCGATGCCATGCGCCTTGTGCGGCGCGGCGCGGCGACGCGCGATGCGGAAGCGGCCGCGCTGTTCGCGCTGGCGAACGGGCTGGTCGGGGTCGGGGGTGTTTTCGACGAGCTCGCCGACGCACCCTGCGCCTATATGCCCGATGCCTATTTGCGTCGGCCGATCACCTATCACGAGAGCTTTCCCGGTTATGCGGAAGCCACCGACACCCGGATCGCGTGTCCCAGCCCGGTTCTGATGCGGCTGGCGATCGACGGGGCGGCGGTCGATTTTCAGGCGGCGACGCTCGCCGAAAGCGAAACCATGCTCGATCTCGCGACCGGCCAGCTTCAACGCCGGTCGCGCTGGGCGATCGACGGCGGCCGCTCGATCGAAATTGCCGTTGCCCGGATCGTGCCGATCGCGGGCGGAGCGTGCGTGGCGTCGCAGATACGCGTTCGGCCGATCGGGTTTTCCGGCCGTTTCGAGATCGCCTTGTGTTTTGGCCTCGAACGCGGCGGCAACAGCGGCGATGCTGACGATCCGCGCATTTCGGGTCGGCTCAGCCCCGCATGGACGATCCTTCCCCCCGCGACGGGTGACATGACTTCGGTCACCCGCTTCGCCCAGGATGCCGTCGAACTCGCCTATTGCCAGCACATTGCCTGCCCTGCCGCTGACGTCGCGGCGACCTCGGCGGGACATCTGGTGCGGGGCGATTTGGTCGCCGGCGGCGTCCTGACGATCGACCGGGTGGTCGCCATGGCGTGCGCCCGCGGCCGCCCCGTCGACTTGGCCGAACTGCCGACCGTGACCGGCGGTTTCGAAGCCATCGCCGCTGCTCAGCAAGCCGCCGTCGCGCGCCTCTGGGAAACGGCGGCTGTTTCGATCGACGGGGACGCGGCGCTTGACGCGGCACTGCGCTTCAACCTGTTCCAGCTCCACCAGTCGGCGAGCCGCGATCCGGGTCACAGCATCGGTGCCAAGGGTTTGTCCGGCGAGGGGTATGAGGGTCACTATTTCTGGGACGCCGAAACCTTCATGCTGCCGGTGCTGGCGTTGCAGGCGCCGGACCGCGCCCGGCTGCTGCTCGCTTACCGGATCGGCAAGCTCGACCGTGCCCGCGCCCATGCGCGCGCGCTCGGCCACACGCGCGGTGCGCTTTATCCCTGGCGGACGATCGGCGGCGACGAATGTTCGTCGCATTATCCGACGGGATCGGCGCAATATCATATCAATGGCGATATCGCCTATGCGCTGGCGCTGTATGTTGCGGCGACCGGCGACGACGCGTTCCGGGCCGAAGCGGCGGAAATGCTGTTCGAGACGGCACGGATATGGATGGAGGTCGGAAGCTTCGACGCGCGACGGGGCGGCGCCTTTTGCATTCACGGCGTGACCGGACCCGACGAGTATTCGGCGCTCGTGGACAATGACCATTATACCAATACGATTGCGCGCCGGCATCTGGCCTATGCGGTGGAGACCGCCGAATGGCTGCGCGAACGGGGTCGCCTCGACGAGCTCTCCGATAATCTTGGGCTTGGCGACGACGAGATCGCCGGGTGGCGGCGCGCCGCCGACGCGATGTGGTTGCCGGTCGATCCGGCGCTCGGGATCAATCCGCAAGACGATGCTTTTCTGGGTCGCCCCGAACTGCCTGGTCTTGCGGCATCGGGTGATCGCCATGGGCCTTTGCTCATGCGCTATCACCCGATGGTGCTGTTCCGTCATCAAGTCGCCAAGCAGGGCAATGTGGTGCAGGCCATGGCGATGGACCTGACCGCGATGCCCGTGTCCCGCCAGCGGCGCAATTTCGACTATTATCGCCGCGTCACCACGCATGATTCGACGCTGTCGTCGGTGTCCTTCGCGATCGTCGCGGCGCGGCTCGGCGATGATGCGGCGGCGCTGGACTTCATGCGCGAATGTGCGCTGGTCGATCTCGAAAATCGCCACGGCAACACCGCACACGGCCTGCATATGGCGGCGCTCGCGGGCAGTTGGCTTGTTCTTGCGCACGGGTGGGGCGGTCTGCGGCTCGACGCCGCAAAGCTGTCCTTCTGCCCCCGGTTGCCCGGCGCTTGGATCGGGTACCGTTTCCGTCTGCAATGGCGGGGAAGCGTCATCGAACTGTCGATCGATCGGGCGGGATGCTCGTACCGGTTGCTGTCCGGCCCGCCGCTCGAGATCACCGATCACGGTCGGCGGCTGCGCGTCGAGGAGAAAGCGGTCCATATGCTCCGGCCACACCGTAAGGGGGTGATCTTCGACCTCGACGGTGTGCTCACCGACACGGCGGAAGACCATTATCTGGCGTGGCAGGCGTTGGCCGACGCCCATGGCCTGACGTTCGACCGCGAAGCGAACCAGGCGCTGAAGGGGGTCGATCGCGCCGGTTCGCTGCAATTGATCCTCGATCGGACCGGGGCGACACTCGAACCCGGAGCCTTTGATGCCATGCTGGCGGAAAAGAACGAAATCTATCGGGCGCGCCTGGCACATTATTCGCCCGCCAATCTCTTCGCCGGGGTGACGGGCCTGTTCGACAGCCTACGCGCCGCAGGGCTCAGGATCGGCCTCGCCTCGGCCAGTCGCAATGCCACAGACGTCGTGCAGCGTCTGGGCATCGCCGACCAGTTCGATTTCATCGCCGATGCGGGAGCCGTCGCCAATGCCAAGCCGGCACCCGACATTTTTCTGGTCTGTGCCGCCGGCATGGGCCTGTCCCCGGACCAGTGCGTCGGCGTCGAAGACGCGCGCGCCGGAATAACCGCCATCCATGCGGCGGGCATGGCGGCCATAGGCATCGGATCAGAAGAGGCGCTGCCCGATGCCGATTTCAACATTCCCGCCATTGGCCAGCTGACGGTGGAGCAGATCCTGTCGACAGAACAGGGGGCGGCATCGCGCGCGGGTCTTTCAAACCGATCAGGAAAAGTGGAGGAAACCTCATGTTGAACCGGACCCGCCTGCTGGCGTCGATCGCGCTTTTCGCGCTGCCGACGACGGCTTTCGCGCAAGCAACGCCTCAAACCGCCGATGCGGCAGCCGCCGATGACGAAATCATCGTGACCGGGACTGCCGGTGGCGGGATCAACCGCCAGGCCGCGGCCTTCGCGATCACCAACATTACCTCGGACGCCATCGAAAAGGCTGCGCCGAACAGCACCGCCGACCTGTTCAAGGTCATCCCCGGCGTGTCGGCGGAAAGTTCGGGCGGCCAGAATGGCGCCAACATCTTTGTGCGCGGCTATCCGTCGGGCGGCGACGCCGAATTCGTCACGCTGACCGTGCAGGGCGTCCCCTTTTTCTCGCCCCCGACGCTGTCGTTCCTCGAGAACACCCAGCTGATCCGCATCGACGAGACGATCGAGCGGGTCGAGGCGGTGCGCGGCGGCACCGGCGCGCTGTTCGGTAACGGCCAGCCGGGCCTGACCGTCAACTTCGTCCAGAAGGAAGGCGGGCGCGATTTCGAAGGGCTGGTGAAGGCCAGCGTCACCGATTATGGCGACCTGCGCGGCGACATGCTGTTGTCCGGCCCGCTCGGTGAGAACACCAGCTTCATGGTCGGCGGCTATTATGCCAGCGGCAACGGCATCCGCGACCCGCGCTTCACCGCCGAAAAGGGCGGCCAGATCACCGGCAATATCCGCCACGACCTGGACAAGGGCTCGATCCTCGTTTTTGCGCGCTACCTCAACGACCGCGGCCAGTGGCTGTTGCCGATCCCGGTGATCCGCGACGGCGACAAGGTGCGCCAGTTCGGCAATATCGACCTGGGATCGGGGGCACTGGCCGGTCCCGAAACGCGGCTGAGCACGCTGCCCGACGGGACGCGCGCCAATCTGGCCGACGGCCGCGGCGCCAAGCTGGTCAACCTTGGCACCAATTTCGACTATGAGGTCGGCGACAGGTTGCAGCTGCGCTACCGCGCCAGCTACCTGAAGGGCGACGCCGATACGACCGGGCTGGTGCCCGCGAGCACCGCGACGACCGCCAATGCCTATGCCGCCTCGCTGGGCAGCACGGTCGGCAGCCTGACCTATGTCAATGGCGGCCAGGCGGTGGCGGGGACGCAGCGGGTGATCCGCGCCGGGACGTGGATCGTCCGCAAGCAGATCGAGAATTTTGCCAACGACCTGGCGGTCGAATGGGAAAGCGGCAGCAACAAGCTGACCGTCGGTGCCTATTTCGCCGATTTTTCGTCGAACGATCAGTGGAACCTGGGCAACGTCCATCTGCTGACCGCCGAGAACAACGGGCGGCTGCTCAACCTGACGCTGGCCAACGGCCAGATCGCGACCGACCGCGGTTTTACCCAGGGGTCGTTCTTTAACGTCAACGCCGCCTATGACGGCCGCGAATATGCCTTTTACGCGACCGACGAATTTCAGATCACCCCCGAATTGCGCTTCGACGCCGGGGTGCGGTACCAGAATTACAAGGCGAGCGGGACGCTGGAGAATAATGATTTCGGGGTCGACACCGACGGCAACCCGAACACGCTCTACAACAATGGCACCGCGGTGCTGAACGGCACCTTTCGCACCATCGCCTATAAAAAGGGCGCCTGGTCGTGGACCGCGGGGCTAAACTATGACTTCTCGTCGTCGGTCGGCGCCTATGTCCGCTACAACCGCGGCAACACCAATCCCTTTTTCGACAATCTGCGCGACGGGATTTTCGTGTCGCCGCGCGTCGACAATTTCGAGGGCGGGATCAAGGTGCGCACCGATCCGGTCTCGCTCTATGCCACTTTGTTCCACACCAAATTCACCGGGCTGGTGACGACGGTGATCCAGAATGGCGCGCCGGTTGCCGACATCGGCGGCGCGCGCAGCACCGGGATCGAGCTGGAAGGGCAATTGCGCCCGGTCGACAATTTCAGCATCGCCTTTTCGGGCACCTGGCTGAACGCCAAATATCGCGATTTCTTTGCGGGCGGCGGGACGATCGACCTCAGCGGCAATCGGGTGCAGCGCCAGCCGAAATGGCAATGGCGGGTGACGCCGTCCTATGACATCGAATTCGGCGGCGGCAGCAAGGTCTCGCTCTATTCGACCTTCAGTTATGTCGGCGACCGTTTCTCCGACACCGCGAACACCCAGTCGCTGCCGCATTATTTCAAGATCGATGCCGGGGTGCGGGTCGATGTGAACGACGCGCTGGAATTTGCGGTGACCGCCGACAATCTGACCGACAAGGCGGGCCTGACCGAGGGCGATCCGCGCACGCTGGGGCAGGCCGGCGGACAGGTGGTCAATGCGCGCCCGATCCTGGGCCGGTCGTTCCGGTTCAGCGCGGCGTATAAATTCTAGCAATCTCCCCCACTGGGTGGCCGCGGCCTCTTCGCGGCCACCCCTTCTTTTGGGCGTTTGTGAAGCAGGCGGATGCTCCTTTTTTTCACCCTGAACTTGTTTCAGGGTCCATGGTCCGCCGACTCTTTCGGCGCAGCGCGGGATTGGAGGGTGGGCCATGGATGCTGAAACAAGTTCAGCATGACGAGGAGTAAACTGGGCGTTCGAGTGTCCGCCGCTCGATTTGCACCCGATACATCCGTCCCCCTTTCGCCTAAGGACGCATCATGGCCCGCACCCGACTGATCGCAGCGCTGATCCTGACCTATGTCGCCTTTGCGATGTTGCTGAACAGCGTGGGGACGGTAATCCTGCAGTCGATTTCCAGTTTCGGGGTCAGCAAGCCCGAGGCGAGTACGCTGGAGGGGTTCAAGGACATCACGATCGCGGTCGTATCGTTCGCGACCGCCAGTTACCTGCCGCGCTTCGGGCTGCGCAACGCGCTGATCGCGTCGCTGGTGCTGGCGATCGCCGCGTGTATCGTCATGCCCTTGTTTGGCAGTTTCGGGGCGGCGCAGCTGCATTTCGCGCTGGTCGGTGCGGCGTTCGCGGTGGCGAAGGTCGTCGTCTATTCGATGATCGGCCTTGTCACCGACAATCCGCGCCAGCACGCCAGTTTGACCAGCCTGATCGAAGGCATGTTCATGGTCGGGGTGCTGTCGTCCTATTGGGTGTTCAGCGCCTTTATCGACCCCGCGGGGCTGCGCTGGCTGAACGCCTATTGGGTGCTGGCGGGGGTGACCGCGCTAGCGCTCGCGCTGCTCCTCGTCTCGCCGGTCGACGAACGGCGCGCGCGGGCGGAGGAACGGGTGGCGGGCGAAGGACCGGCTTTTGTGGCCATGCTCAAGCTTGCCGCGCTGCCCCTCGTTCTCGTGTTTGTGGTGTGCGCCTTTCTGTTCGTGCTGATCGAACAGGGCATTCAAAGCTGGCTGCCGACGTTCAACAACGAGGTGCTGCACCTGCCGGCGCAAATGAGCGTTCAGGCGGCCAGTCTGTTCGCCGGTTGCCTGGCCATCGGGCGGTTCGCGGCCGGTGCAGTCATGGCCCGCTTCGATTGGTACCCGGTGCTCAATATCTGCCTGGTCGCACTCGCGGCGCTGATCATCCTCGTCCTGCCGCTTGCCGACGGGCCGACCCCCGGCACGATTTCGACATGGCGCGACGCCCCCGCTGCCGCCTTCCTGTTCCCGCTGATCGGCATTGCGCTGGCACCCATTTATCCGACGATCATCTCGGTCATGCTCAGCGCGATGCCCAATCGCGAGCACCCGCCGCTGATGGGACTCGTCGTCGTCTTTTCGGCGCTGGGCGGGACGACAGGATCGGTGATTACCGGCGCGTTGTTCGCGCAGCTCGACGGGCGCACCGCTTTCACCCTGATGCTGGTGCCGACCGCATTGCTTGCCGCGGGCCTGTTCCTGCTCCGGCGCCGGATCGAACGCCGCGCGGGTCGCGCGCCAGCCTGAGGTCGGCGCAAGGGCCGTTTATCGGCGGGCGCGCGTCAGCCTTCGAACCAGCTGCGTACATTCTTCGGCACCTCATTGGCGGGGCAGTGGGTGTAGTTTTCCTGCCGGTTGAAAAAGCCGCACTCGATGGCGTCGCGCTCGCCCCGCCGCTTTACATCTAGGGTCAGGACCCATTAATTCCGCGCTCGAGGTTTGAGGCGATTTTGCCCGGGGCGAGGAGAAAAGGCGCAGGAATATGGTTATATTTCCAGACTTTTCGACGCTGCCATGGGCAAAATCGGTCAAATCCCGCAGGGACGCCGAAATGGCTTCGATCTCGAACCTTCGCGGCCTTGCGGGTAGCGATGCTACCCGCTGCATCCGCCAAGGCCCGATATCTTCGCCATTTCGACGCCTCGAACGCGGAATTAATGGGTCCTGACCCTAGCGAGGGCCGGAAGGAATGGACCTCGTCACTCTTTTCATCCGGTCATTATTTGCCGGCCCTATGCGCGCCATATCGCAGCCGCGTTCGATCGGATTCGTGGGCAAATCTGAGCGCCCGCAAAGCGCAAATGAGCTTTGGATGGGCTGCGCGGCATTTGACGCGCCGATCCGCCGCCAAATTGCCAATGTCGAATATGCGGCAATCGGCCGGCAATCGACTGTTCACGGCCCGAATTTCGGCGCCTTGGCAAAGTCAGCAGTATGGAAGGGCCGGTCGTTGAAGAGATAGCCGTAATAGAAGCGCCGCAACTGCTCGTGATAAGCGCGGATGCGATCCTGATAGGCGAGCTGGGCCGACAGGTCGGTCCCCGCCATCCGCGTCAGCACCGCCTGTACGCCCACGCCGGGCAGTATCCAGCCTATGGTCCGCGCCGCAGTGTCGCGGGTTTCGAGGCCGTCGCGGTAGGCCTGGACCTTGTCAGCGACGCTCTCGTCGCCGACCTGATGAAAGGCGAAATACCATTTCCAGTGGAATTCGGGCGGCAACGGCGGCGTGTCGCGCCATTCGGGGTGGTTCGCGAAAAAACGCTCCATCGTCGCCTCGCGCGGGATGTCCCACGCGCGGTTGACCGCTTCGCGCTGTGCCAGTGTCAGCTCGACGCCCTGCGCGACCGGAACCGCGCGGTTGATGACGACATGCGCCAGCGTCGGCAGCACCAGCGTCAGCACCAGCCAGCATGCGGCGAGCGCGGCGGCGTTGGTCACCGAACTCCAGCCCCGGCTGCCGATGACCATCGCCAGCACCGCCCAGAAGGCGAGGTTGGCGGCAACCAGCGCGAGCACGCCAATCAACGGCAGGGCGGCGACGCCCGACAGGACAGCGCCGACACCAAAGGGTATAGCAAGCGCGGCATAGGCGAGCGCGAAACGCAGCGCGATCCGCCGCCGCCACAGTCCGCCCGCGCCGGGCAGCGCGCGCAGCATCGTCAGCCGCCCTGCCTCGCGTTCGGACGACTTCATGTCGTGAAACAGCGCGATCATGAACAGCGGTGCCAGGTACACGAGCACGAAGGCAAAGTCGAAGCGACCGGGCAGGGCGAGCTCGGGATTGAAATTCTCGCTGTCGTAAAGTTGCGCCTCGAGACCCAGCGCGCGCACGCGCAAGATATAGGGCGCGACGTCGCGCATCCCGAGCGCCGCGAAAGCGAGCGGAGAAGGCGGATCCCAGGTCGGGTGGAAGGTATAATAGGCGGCGCTGCCCGGATCGCCGATCTTGTCGACCCATTCGGCGATCGCATCGACGTCGGACTGTTGCTGCGGTCCGATCCGCTCGATCACCGCGCGCTGGTGGCGTATTTCGGCGATGCCGGCAGCGACCCCGGCGGCGGCGAGCAGCGCCAGCAGGATCAGCGCGCCGGCGGCAAGTCGCGCGCGAACCAGCAGGCGCATTTCATGGGCAAGCGGGCTCACGCTTTTTTCTCCTGCAAACGGCCCGACACGAACCAGGCGGCGGCGATCGCCGCGAGCAGCCAGCCGAGGATGATCGCGAGGCCTGGCAGTGCAGCGCCGACGAGCGCGGCAGCCGATGCGGGTTGGAAGGCGAAATCGGGGATCTTGGTCCAATGGTCCCCGGCAATCCGCTTGCGGCGGTCGGCATCGGGACCCTTGGCGGTATCGTCGGCATAGGTCACCGCATCGGCCTGCAACTGGTTGAGCTGCTGGACGAAGGCGAAGCGATAGGCTTCCGCTTGGTCGAGGAAGCGGCGGTGTCCGGCCAGATCGGTCCCCGCCGCGGCCATCGACATCTGGCGGAGCGCGATCGCGGGACTCAGCACCCCGAAACCGTGCATCAGCGCGCTCTGCCGTCCCTGCGTGTCGAAATTGGTCGCGGCATAGCGGTCGAACAGCCCCGAAGTCAGTTTTTCGCCCTCGACCGCGAGCAGTCCCTTGTAGTTGACGGGCAGATCCTCGACCCGCGACACGCCATAATGGTCCAGCACCTTTTGCTTGAACGCAGCAAAGAAAGGGTCGTCGGGATTGTGGCTGTCGCCCATGGCGCGCAGGTCGCGCTGGATCGCGATGTCGGTTTCCAGCTTGGTCGCACTGGGGTGCACCTGCGCCGCAACGTCGGGCACCGCGCGTGGCAGCAGGATCACCGTGACGGCCCAGATCGCGAGCAGTGCGAGTAGCGCGTCGCGGCTGC
>JAHCKJ010000279.1 GCA_026125835.1 Sphingopyxis sp. | reverse complement strand
GACCACCGTGATGGGCGGCACATACGACCGCGCGACGGGACAGCTGCCCTACAAACTGGCCGACGGGTTCGTGAAGGCCGAGTCGCGGATCGACAAGAATGTCGTCTATGACTTCGTCACCACCAACGACATCATCGGCGGCAATTCGGGTTCGCCGGTGATCGCGCGCGACGGCAGCGTGATCGGCACCGCGTTCGACGGCAACATCCACTCGCTCGGCGGCAATTTCGGCTATGACGGCACGCTGAACCGCACGGTAGCGGTGTCGACTGCGGCGATCCAGCAAGGGCTAGAGAAAATCTGGCCCGCCCCGGCGCTGGTCGCCGAACTGAAGGGTGGCACGAAACGGCGATAATCGCACACTGGAAGGAGGGGGAGGGACCGCGATGGCCAAGAATGACGTGAAGACCAAGGCGACCGAGGTGTCGGTCGCCAACTTCATCGCCGCGGTCCCCGACGCGCGGCGGCGCGAGGAGGCGGCGGTGATCGACGCGATCCACCGCCGCGTCACCGGGCTGGAACCGAAGATGTGAGGACCGTCGATCATCGGCTATGGCAGCTATGACTATGTCTATGACAGCGGCCGGTCGGGGACGATGTGCCGCGCCGGATTCAGCCCGCGCAAGGCGGCGATGACGCTGTATCTGATGGGCCATTATTGCGACCGGCAAGCCGAGGCCTACGCACTGTTCGCGCGGCTGGGATGTGACGAACGAGCGTTATCCGGGGTAGGTATTGCGGCCATGGCCAATGGCCGGTTGCGGCCAAGAGTTGCGATAAAGCCCCTCCCCTTCAGGCGAGGGCGTAGTATTACGCTACCGTCCGCTTCCCACCCCATTTGCGCCGCTGGCGGCCGATGTTGATGCGATGACAGCAATCGACCAAAACACGACATTCATAGCATCGTCATCCTGAACTTGTTTCAGCATCCATGGTCTGCCGTTTCCTTTGGCGCCGCACCAAATTTGAGCTCGGGCCATGGATGCTGAAACAAGTTCAGCATGACGAGGTTAAAGGCAAGTTCTCCACCCCAAAGCCGCCATCCCCTCCCGCCCCGAGTATCCAAGCGGTCAAATCCCCGCATACCATTCATAATCAATGCGATCTTCCCAATAGCCGCCCTTGCCCGCGCCGATGCCGTCGAGGCTGGCGACCGCTTCGATCGCGTTCACATATTTGGCGTGCTTGTAGCCGAGCTGGCGCTCGATCCGCAGGCGCAGCGGTGCGCCGTTGGCAATCGGCAGCACCGCGTCGTTGAGCGCCCAGGCCAGGATCGTCTGCGGGTGCCGCGCATCGACCATGTCGCAGCTTTCATAATAGAGCGCGTCGCCGAGCCGGTCGGCGCAGCGAAAGACGATGTAGCGCGCATTGTCCCTGACCCCGGCGGCGGCGAGGATGCGCGACAGCTGGACCCCGGTCCATTGCCCGATCGCGCTCCATCCCTCGACACAGTCGTGGCGGGTGATCTGGCTGCGTTGCGGCATCGCGCGGATGTCGGCCATCGACAGCGACAGCGGCCGTGCGACCAGCCCGGTCACCGCGACGCGCCAATCGGCGAAACCGCTGGCCGCATGGGCGGCATAGGCCTTCCCCGCGGGCAGGCGCGTACCGTTGGCGCGAAAAACCGGTGACAGATCGGCGCGGCTGAACTCGCGCGCCATGGCATTGCGGTCGACCAGCGCGCGCTGGCTCGCGCGGTTCATTTCCTCGCCCATCGACAGGATCTTGCGCACCGCGGACGCTTCGTTGATCACATCGCAAGCCGACAGCAGCGGCAATGTCGCGGCGAGGCCGCCGACGCGGGCAATGAGCTGGCGGCGCGGCAGAATGATTTCGCTCATACGTCCTTCTCCGGCGGCAGGCGGAACCAGCCCGTCACCATCGACCGTATCTCGTTCACCGGCCCCGCCAACAATACCATGGCGATATGGACAAAAAAGAATGCAACCAGCGCCCATGCCGCGATGAAATGGATCGAGCGTGCCGACTGGCGCCCGCCGAAAAGGTCTAGGAGCCACGGCGCCCCCGCATTGATCCCCGGCGACATGGTGAGCCCGGTCGCAATCATCAGCGGTAGCAGGATGAAGATCACGCCGATGTAGCTGAGTTTCTGCAAAATGCCGTAGCGCGCCGCCGCTTCGCCGCGCGGGAAGCGCAGCCGCGCATGATCCTTGACGTCATGCCAGATATGGCGCGGCGACCATTCGGTGCGGCGAACATGCAGGTCCTTTTTCAGATGCCCGCTGATCACGGTCCACAGCATGTAAAGCGTCAGCCCGATCGACAGCACCCAGGCAAAGAACAGATGCCAGCGCCGCCCGTCGGCCAGATTGTAACTGGTCGGAATCGTCGCCCAACCCGGAAATGCCCAGGTTTTTTCGACCCCCTCCGCATTCGTCCAGCGACCAAGCACGCCCGTCGTCTCGACCCTGAGCGACCCGATGCGCAGATAGCCGGTGTCGGGCGTCGAGCCGATCACCAGCCAGGCGGCATCGTTGTTGGCGCCATATTCGCCCCAGTACAGCCGCGGATGCGCGTTGAAGATCATCAGCCCGCTCATCAGCAGGACGAGCAGCGTAACCGCGTTCAGCCAGTGCCAGAGGCGCGTCGGCAGCCGGTGGCGATAGACGCGCTGCGGTGGCGGAGCGGGAGAAGGATCAACGTCGCTCATCGCATCCGGCACTCCCTTTCAAGCCCCTCCCCTTCAGGGGAGGGGCTTAGGCCGTTTCGCTCGCCACCGAGCAAAGGTTACGCGACCTCCGCCGCATATTCGTCGCGATATTTGTTGCGCAAGCTGACCTTGTCGATCTTTTCGCTGCCCAGCTTCGGCAGCGCGTCGTCCGCCATCCAGATCTTGTACGGCACCTTGTACGGCGCCAGCCGCTGGCCGAGGAACGAACACATGTCCTCGGCGGTCACGCTGCTGCCGGGCTTCGTCCAGATCACCGCGCCGACAACTTCGCCCAGCCGTTCGTCGGGCAGGCCGAACACCGCGCATTCGTTGGTGTC
>JAHCKJ010000278.1 GCA_026125835.1 Sphingopyxis sp. | reverse complement strand
ACGCAGTAAGTGCAGAATTTGTCGCAGCCCTCCTGCACGGTCAGGAAGGCGGTCGGGCGCTGGCCACCTGCACGTTTCGGCAGCGCACCGAACTTGCTTTCGAGCGGCATGTCGAGGTCGATCGCTTTCTCGCCCCGCTCGGCGCGCGCGATCAAATCGGGAAGGCGGTGATAGGCCTGCGGTCCGACCACGACATCGACCGACGGCGCGCGGCGCGCGATTTCGGCGCCCTCGGCCTGCGCGACGCAGCCCGCAACGGCGATCGTCGGCGTGCTGCCATCCGCGCGCCTCAGCCGCCCGATGTCCGAATAGACTTTTTCGGCCGCCTTTTCGCGGATGTGACAGGTGTTGAGCACGACCAGATCGGCGTCGGCGCCGTCGGTGGCGGGCACAAAGCCCTCGGCGCCCAGCATTTCGGCCATGCGCTCGCCGTCATAGACGTTCATCTGGCAGCCGAAGGATTTGACGTGAAATGTTTTGGGGGAGTCAGATTTCATCGGCGCGCTATAGGCGATGCAGCGGCGCGGCGGAAGGGCGTGCAATTTCCGCCGCGATCGCGGCACGCGCGGCCTCGGCAAGCAGCTTGCGATCGGCCTCGACCGCATCGGGCAGCGACTCGAGGTAGTGGATCGTCAGAAGCAGCGGGCGCTTGCGCGCGAGCAGGCGCTTGAAATTGTCGAGCCCCGATTCGGGATCGAGCCACGCGATCTCGTTCGCCTCTGCCCCATAGTCGAGGAACACCGGCTGGACACGCAGCCGCGGTGGCGTCGGGATCACCGCCTGAAGCAGCGACGGACGAAAGGGAAGCAGGCCATCGCCGGGTCCGGTCGTGCCTTCGGGAAACAACGTCACCGGCCGTCCGCGCGCCAGAGCATTGCGCAGATCGTTTGCCTGGTTGTGGATCTCGCGCCGCGCCTCGCGCTGCACATAGATGGTGTGGTTTTGGTCCGCGAGCCAGCCGACAAGCGGCGTCGTCCCGACCTCCGCCTTCGACACAAAGGCAGATCGCGCTGCGCCGCCGAGCGCCAATATGTCGAGCCAGCTGACATGGTTCGACACGAACAGCACATCGCGGCGCAAGCGCGTTCCGGTGGTACGGATCCGAAGTCCGGCGATCCAGCCCGCGGCGTTCAGGAACGCCATCACCATCGGCGACGGCCGACCCACCGCGCGATAGCAAAGATGCGGCACGATCAGGAACAGCAATGCCAGCACCATGAGCGCCAGCCGCGCCACCGCGCGCCAGGTGATGCGTGCCGATTCAGCCCTTGTCGCGACCGATGGCGACACCATAAAGCTCCATGCGATGGTCGACGAGCCGATAGCCGAGCCGTTCGGCGATCACCTTTTGCAACGCCTCGAGCTCGGGATCGACAAATTCGATCACCTTGCCCGTTTCGACGTCGATCAGATGGTCGTGATGTGCCTCGGGCGCCGCTTCGTAGCGCGAGCGGCCGTCGCCGAAATCATGCCGGTCGAGGATGCCCGCTTCCTCGAACAGCCTCACCGTCCGATAAACGGTTGCGATCGAGATGCCGCTGTCGATCTTCGATGCCCGCTCGTACAGCGTCTCGACATCGGGATGGTCTTCGGATTCCGAGATGACCCGCGCGATGATGCGGCGCTGCTCGGTGATGCGCAGCCCCTTTTCATGACACAGGGCTTCAAGATCGATGGTACCGGACATGCTCGCCTTTCCTGCAAGATGCAGCCGCGTCTTTGTTCTTCTTTCTGTATAGGGTCGCCCCCGCTGCAGGACAAGGGCGGCTCCCGGCACCGCCGTCCCGTCCGCGGCGGTGCGCCGCTATTTACGCTTGCGCCCGCCGCCGCGGCCTTTGGTGCCGAGACCGATTTCCTTCGCCAGCGCCCGGCGCTTTTCGGCATAGCTCGGCGCGACCATGGGATAATCGGCCGGCAAACCCCATTTCGCGCGATAATCGTCGGGCGTCATGCCGTAATGCGTCATCAGATGGCGGCGCAGCATCTTCAGTTTTTTGCCGTCCTCCAGACAGATGATGTAATCGGGTTTCAGCGAGCTGCGAACCGAGACAGCCGGGACCGGCTTTTCCTCGACCACCGGCGCGGCGCCCAGACCGGAAAGTGCGGCGTGGACATTGTTGATCAGCAACGAAAGATCGGAAATCGCAACACTATTGTTGCTGACGTGGGCGGCGACGATGTCGGCCGTTAGTGTTACCAGCATTTCGCTGGTGTCGTTTGGGTCGGACATGAGACTATTCCTTATTATTATGGCGGCATTAAGCGGCGAACATCGGAACTCTAGTTGCGCCAGTTACAATGTTGCCACTTTGGCGGGAAGTCCGCAACGTCCGATCAATCACCACTTATTGGCGATCGCCGCTGCCGCATCGTGACCGCATCGCGCATCTGTCCGTCGTTACCGCGATAATAGGCGTCGCGGCGTCCGACTTCGACAAACCCGGCACGCGAATAAAGATGTGCCGCGTCATTGTCGGCGCGCATTTCAAGAAAATAGTCGTCGGCGCCGTGCGCCCGCGCCCAGGCCTGCCAGTCGTCCAGCAGCAACCGGCCGATCCCGCGGGCGCGCCACGCGGGGTCAACCGCCAGCAGCAACAATTCGGACTCCGGCCCCGCGATGCGCGCCGCGGAAAAGCCGCACGGCTCCTCGCCGTGCCATGCAACACAGACGCGCGCCGACGGCAAAGCGAACAGGGTCAACAATTGGGCGCCGCTCCACGCCTCGCCGAACAGCGGGTCGAAGGCGGCATCCATCACGCGCATCACCGCCGCCAGGTCGCCGACGCGCGCGGTCGCAAGATGCACCGCTTCGGTCATGGCGTCGCCATCGGCCTGGCGTCGGGCGCGCGGCCATAAATCGGCGTCGGGTCGTCCCGCAGCGCTGCGGCAGGCAAGCGCGGAAACGCGCGCGCATCGGGCAGCGAAGCGATTGCGGTTCCGGCGCCGCGCAGCGCGACAAAGGCGTCGGCACGATTGCCCACGACGAGTTCGCCGGGCAGCGCCACCGCCTCGCCCGG
>JAHCKJ010000277.1 GCA_026125835.1 Sphingopyxis sp. | reverse complement strand
CCCCCCCGCCCCCCAGCCCCCGCGCCCGCCCCCGCACCTGCGCACTCGCCTCTTCGCCGGAGATATACCCGACGGCGCCGCCGCTTGCCTCACCCGGTCTCGCTGCCAGCGCCGCCATCGCCTGCAGCAGCAGCGTCGATTTGCCGATCCCCGGATCGCCGCCGATCAATGTCGCCGACCCCGCAACGAATCCGCCGCCCAGCGCGCGGTCGAACTCGGCGATGCCGCACAGCATCCGCTCGGGCATCTTGCTCTCGGCATTCAGCGTTTCGAGCGCGATCGTCCGCCCGCCTTTGCTGAGGTCATGCTTGGCCGAAAAGACCGTTTCGCCCGCTTCCTCGACGAGCGTGTTCCATTCGCCGCAATCTGCGCACTGCCCCTGCCAGCGGTACGAGACCGCCCCGCAATTCTGGCAGACATATTGGCGTTTCGCTTTGGCCATGCGGCTCGCTTAGCGGGAACAAAAATGGAACGCCAGAGGTTTATCGCGTCGTCATTGCGAGCGGAGCGAAGCAATCCAGAACGTGCGTAAACCGCTCTGGATTGCTTCGCTCCGCTCGCAATGACGCACAAAGGGCATTAGGGGGTATCGCAACCCCGAATCACCCATCCAGCAGGATCGCCCGTCCCATGAAATTCTTCGCCGACACCGCCGAAATCGCCGACATCCAGGAACTCGCCGCGACGGGCCTGCTCGACGGGGTCACCACCAACCCGTCGCTGATCGCCAAGTCGGGCCGCGATTTCAAGGAAGTCACCAAGGAAATCTGCGCGCTTGTCGACGGGCCGGTGTCGGCCGAGGTCGTCGCGCTCGACCATGAAACGATGATGAAGGAGGCCGAAATCCTCCGCAAGATCGCGAGCAATGTCTGTATCAAGGTGCCGCTGACGATCGACGGGCTGAAAACCTGCAAGGCGCTGACCGGCGACGGTACGATGGTCAATGTCACCCTCTGCTTTTCGGCGGCACAAGCGCTGCTCGCCGCCAAGGCCGGCGCGACGTTCGTCTCGCCCTTCGTCGGCCGCCACGACGACAATGGTTTCGACGGGATGCAGCTGATTTCGGACATCCGGCTGATCTATGACAATTATGGCTATGAAACCGAAATCCTCGTCGCGAGCGTGCGCCACGGCATCCATGTCCTCGAAGCCGCCAAGATCGGCGCCGATGTGATGACCGCGCCGCCGTCGGTGATCAAGGGGCTGTTCAAGCATATCCTGACCGAAAAGGGCATCGAGGGGTTCCTCGCGGACTGGACGAAGACGGGGCAGTCGATCTGACGACATATCCTCCCTGTCGCGCATCGATGGGGAGGTGGCAGCGCCGTAGCCGCTGACGGAGGGGCCATGGCGCGACGTCGCCGCCCCTCCACCATCCGGCGGATGCTCCCCCTCCCCATGGCTTCGCCACAGGGAGGATTACAGTTGACGTAAACGTCAACTCACCGCGATACTCCCGCCAAAGGGAGAGATTCGCCATGACCGACACGACCATCCTCACCGAACGCCGCGGCCATATCCTGATCGTCACGATCAACCGGCCCGAGGCGCGCAACGCGGTCAACGCCGCCGTCCATGTCGGCATCGGCACCGCGCTCGAAGAGGCGGAAAACGACCCCGACATCCGCGTCGTCGTCATCACCGGCGCGGGCGACAAAAGTTTCTGCGCGGGCGCCGACCTCGTCGCCTTGTCGCGCGGCGAAAGCCTTTATCCCGACGATCCGGCGCAGCAGGCGTGGGGTTTCGCGGGCATGGTGTCGCACCCGATCTCGAAACCTATTATCGCAGCAGTCAATGGTTTCGCGTTCGGCGGCGGCTGCGAGATTGCACTGATGAGCGACATCATCATCGCCGCCGACCATGCGCAATTCGGGCTGCCCGAGGTCAAGGTCGGGCTGTTCGCCGCGGCGGGCGGCGCTTTCCGGCTGGCGCAGCAGCTGCCGCGCAAGCTCGCGATGGAATATATGCTCACCGGCGACCCGATCCCCGCCGCGCGCGCCGCCGCGTTCGGGCTGGCCAACCATGTCGTGCCGCTCGCCGAGCTGATGCCCACCGCGCTCGCGCTCGCCGAAAAGATTGCCGCCAACGCGCCGCTGTCGGTGCAGGCGTCGAAACGCGTCGCGCTCGGTATCCAGGACGGGCGGATCGCCGCCGACGCACCCTATTGGGAGCACAACACCATCGAACGCAGTGCGTTGATGCGCAGCGAGGACGCGCGCGAAGGCCCGCGCGCCTTTGCCGAGAAGCGCGGGCCCGAATGGAAGGCGCGCTAGTGATGGCGATGACCGACCCCGAACGCATCCCGGTCATTATCGGCGTCGGCCAGCTGAACGACCGGCCCACCGATCCCGACGACGGGCTGGATTCGCTCGGGCTGATGGTCGCCGCGCTGGAACTCGCGGCAAAGGATGCTGGCGTCCCGCTCGCCGACCTCGACAGCCTCGCGATCGTCGACCAGATCAGCTTTCACCACCTCGGCAAGCTCTGCGAACCGCTCGCCGCCGCGATCGGCGCGAGCCCCGCGGTCAACTATCAATCCGCGGCACCGCACGGCGACACCCCGGTGCGGCTGCTCAACGAGGCCGCGAACCGCATCGGCGCGGGCGAGGTCAAACTTGCCGCGATCGTCGGCGGCGAAGCGCTGCGCACCGCCGCGGGCCGAGCCGCCAAGGCCGCGAGTGGCGAGGACAAAAGCTACAACGCGATCCGCAAGGTCGCGACGCGCCGCGAGCCGAATTACGCGCAACTGCACGGGCTGGCCGCCCCCGTCGATGTCTATCCGCTCTATGAAAATGCGACCCGCGCCGCGTGGAGCCAAAGTCTGACCGACGCGCAGGCCGAGAGCGCCGAAATCTGGTCGCGTTTTTCCGAGGTCGCGGCGGCGAACGACGGTGCGTGGATCCGCAAAGCGGCGTCGCCCGAGGACATCCTGCGCGTCGACGAGCGCAACAGGCCGATCGCCTTCCCCTATTCAAAACTGATGGTCGCCAATTCGTCGGTCAATCAGGGCGCCGGCTTTATCGTCGCGAGCCTTGCCGAAGCATGGCGGCGCGGCATCCCCGAGGA
>JAHCKJ010000276.1 GCA_026125835.1 Sphingopyxis sp. | reverse complement strand
CGCCATTGCAACCGTGTGTATCGGCCCCAACGACAATATGGAAATGCGCCGCCGCGAAATCGCCGACGCGATCCGCACCGTCGACGAAGGCCGCGGCGTCGTCATGCTGACCGACCTGTTCGGCGGCACCCCGTCGAACCTCGCGATCAGCCTGCTCGAAGCCGGGCGCACCGAAGTGATCGCCGGGGTCAACCTGCCGATGCTCATTCGCCTGGAAAGCGCGCGCAAGTCGATGGAACTGCGCGCCGCGGTGATCGCGGCCAAGGAAGCGGGGCAGAAATATATCTCGGTCGCCTCCGAAATGCTGGGGGTCGGCCTGTGACCGCGGTGTCCGAAACCGTCGAAATCACCAACCAGCGCGGACTCCACGCGCGCGCCAGCGCCAAATTTGTTACCTTCGTCAGCCGCCTCCCCGAAACCGTCTCGGTCGAGGTTGAAAAGGGCGGGTCGCGCGTCAACGGCACGTCGATCATGGGGCTGATGATGCTGGGTGCCGCCAAGGGCGATTCGATCACGATCCACACCAGCGGCGACGGCGCCGATGCCGCGCTGCTCAAGCTGGTCGGGCTGGTCAAGGACAGCTTTGGCGAGGATTGACGGCGTGCGCCGTTCCACCATCGAAAGCCTGTCGAACCCGCTGGTCAAGCGGATGCGATTGCTGCGCGAGAAGCGCCATCGCCGCGCCGAGGGATTGTTCCTCGCCGAAGGGCTGCGCATCGCGACCGAGGCGCGCGAGGCGGGGGTGCTGCCGCAATGGCTGTTCCTGGGTCCGGAGGGCGATGCGCATCCGCTGGCCGCGGCGCTGGTCGCCGACACGCTGGCGGCGGGCGGCGAGGTGATCGACACCACCCCGGCGATCCTGTCCAAATTGTCGGGCAAGGACAATGCGCAGACGGTGGTCGGCATCTACGCCGAACCCGCGACGATGCTCGCCGATCTCGATCGCTCCTCGGCCCCCATCTGGCTTGTTGCCGAGCGGCTGCGCGATCCCGGCAATCTCGGCACGATGCTGCGCACCGGCGACGCGGTCGGCGCGGGCGGGTTGATCCTGCTGGGCGAATCGACCGATCCCTATGCGGTCGAAGCGGTGCGCGCGAGCATGGGGGCGATCTTTACGCAGGCGCTAGTGCAGGCGCAGTGGGGCGAGTTTCTGCCTTGGTTGCGACAGGGACCGGGACAGCTGGTGGCGACTTGGCTGGGCGAAGATACGCAGGATTATCAGGCGGTGCGCTATGCCGCGCCGACCTTCGTGCTTGTCGGCAATGAATCGCAGGGGATGCCCCCCGAATTTGCCGCCGCCGCCGACGTGCGGGTGAAGATGCCGATGCTCGGCAAGGCCGACAGCCTGAACGCCGCGGTCGCGACCGCGGTGATGGCATATGAGGTGCTGAACCAGCGGCGGGGCTGAACCGGGGACGGCATTTCGGTTCAGCCTCCCGCCAACATCATGCTACTATCGCGTCCTCTCTTCCCGTTCGCATCGAGCGAAGTCGAGTTGCCTCTCGACCTTGCGCAATGCCGACGGGTGTCTCGACTTCGCTCCACACGAACGGAGTAAAGGAGCTTGTGATGATCCGATATTTGCCCCTGCTCGCCCTTCCCGCGCTCGCAGCCTGCGCGCCCGCGACCGAATCGCCGCCGCAGAGCCCCGGCGGAGCCCCCGCCGCCGCGTACATGGCGCTCGGCACCGAACCAGGCTGGACGCTCGAGATCACGCCCGACCGGCTCAACTATGACGGCGACTATGGCGCGACCAAGATCATGGTGCCGAACCCCGGCGCCAAACCGTCGCCGAACGGCGAGCGTTACATGACCGAGCGGCTGACCGTCGATATTACCCGCGGCGAATGCAGCGACGGGATGAGCGACCGGCGCTATCGCGACACGGTGACGCTGACCGCCGACGGCAAGACGGTGAAGGGCTGCGGCGGCGGAATTTTGCCGCCGACCGATCTCGCGGGCACGATCTGGACCTTTGTTTCGATCGGCGGGGTTGCTGTCGCGGCCGACCGGCCGACGTCGCTACAATTCGACGGGACGCGGCTGATCGGCAGCGCGGGATGCAACCGGTTCTCGGGAAATTATACCCACGCGGACCGGACGCTGACCGCCGACGCATTGATTGCGACCGAAATGGCTTGCCCCGGTGCGGGCATGACGCAGGAAAATACCTTCTTCGCGCTGATGCGCGGCCCGGTGAGCCTCAGCTTTCCGACCGATGGGACGCTGATTTTGACCGGGGCCGAGGGGCGGACGGCGGTGTTGAAACGGGTGATCTGAAAACGATCCCTTGGTCCGTTCGTGTCGAGCGAAGTCGAGACACGTGAAGTCGAGCGCGAGCCCAGCGTGTCTCGACTTCGCTCGACACGAACGGGTTATGGGTTCGCTTACTCCCCCGCGTCGTTCACCGCCGCGGGCGCCGCAGCCAGCTTCGCGAGCGGACGCGCCGCCTGTTCGACCACCGGCAGCACCGCAATCTTCTTGTCACCCGTCTCGATGTCGAGCGCCTCAAACCGCTTCGCCTGCGTCAGCACCTGCGACTCGAAGCTGCCGACAAAGGCGTTGTACGCGCCGGTTGCCTGATCGAGATTGCGCCCGACCTTGGCGATATGTTCGCCCATCACCGACATGCGGGCATACAGCACCTTGCCCAGCGCGGCGATCTCGCGCGCCTGATTGGCGAGCTTTTCCTGCCGCCACACCGCCGCGACGGTGCGCGCGATCGCGATCAGGTTGGTCGGGGTCGCCAGCAGCACCTTGCGCTCGAACGCATAGTCCCAGAGTGTCGGATCCTGATCGAGCGCCGCGGCTAGGAAATGTTCGCCCGGCACAAACATCACGACAAAATCGGGGGTGTCGTCGAACTGGTTCCAATAGGCCTTGGCGCCCAGCGTATTGACGTGCGCCTTCATCGCCGCGGCGTGGGCGGCAAGATGCAGCGCCTTTTCGCGCTCCTCGACCGCGCCGAACGCGTCCTGATAGGCGTTGAGCGAGACCTTCGCGTCGATCACCAGGCTCTGCCCGCCGGGCACCCGGACGATGACGTCGGGGCGCAGCCGCCCGCCCTCGCCGTCGGCGAC
>JAHCKJ010000275.1 GCA_026125835.1 Sphingopyxis sp. | reverse complement strand
TCGGCAGGAAAGTCGCCCGCGTCGCGTGCGCGGGCGAAACGCTCGCGCATCGCCTGCTGGATCGCCGCCCCCCGCGCCACCACGGCTTCGCGAACGCATTCGGCCTCGGCACCGCAAGCGACCGAGTTGATGACTTCCAGACAACCGTTGGGATTGTCGGGGCAGCTATAGAGATCGAGCGCGCCGTACATCAGCCGCTCGGCCACCCCGCGGGCGGTGGGCGCTTCGAGCGCCGCACGCATGAAATCCGCCTTTTCGCGCTCGTAAAGGTCGAGCGCCTTGTTGAACAACGCTTCCTTGTTGCCAAAGGCGGCGTAGAGGCTGGGCTTGGTGATCCCCATCGCCTCGGTCAAATCGGCCATTGACGCGCCTTCATAGCCCTTCGACCAGAATACGCGCAGCGCCGCCGCCAGCGCCGCATCGACGCAGAATTCGCGGGGACGACCTTTCGGCGCCGTGGCAGCATCGATTTCCATAACGGCTGGTATATAAGTGACCGGAAGCCAAAAGTCCAGCAATGCACCGATAGCGCCCGGTGCGGGGTTGTTTTTCGCGATTTGCTGGAGGCCCGAGCCGGAATCGAACCGGCGTATACGGATTTGCAGTCCGCTGCGTCACCACTCCGCCATCGGGCCTCATGCCAATTACCGCGTCGCGAGCGACCGGCCGGGGGGTTTGGACGGCGCCGCTAGTGAGGGGCTTTATCGCTATTGTCAAGGATTCACGGGCACGACCGATTCCGCCCGCCAATGCGGGCTTGGCGCCACCCCCGATGCCAGCTATGCGCGTGTTTGCGGGTCGGGGCTGTATTATTATTGCAATACAGCAACCATTGCTCTACAGCGGCCCTGCACAGGTTCAGGCTTTACAGAATCGGGAAATGGCGGATGGCGACCCAGTTTAGCGAAATCACGGCGGCGGACATGCGGTCCGCGATGATCGACAGCCAGCTGCGAACCAGCGACGTCGTCGATCCGGCGGTCATCGACGCGATGGGCCTGGTCGCTCGCGAAGCGCATGTGCCGCCCGCGCTGGCCAGCGTCGCCTATATGGACCGGTCGATCGCGCTTGGCGGCGGCCGCGCGCTGAACCCTCCGCTGGTCATCGGCCGGATGCTCGTGGCAGCCGACATACGCCCGGGAATGCGGCTGCTGCTGATCGGGAGTTCCACCGGCTATACCGCCGCGCTGGTCGCGCACATGGGCGCCGAGGTTTACGCCGTCGAAGAAGATGACGAACTGATGGCGATGGCCAGGGCCGCGGCCGGTGACGCGAACATCCAATGGATTGCCGGGCCGCTAGCCGCCGGCGCGCCCGATGCGGCCCCCTTTGACCGCATTATCATCGACGGCGCGATTGACCTATTGCCCGGCGCGCTTGCCGACCAACTGGCCGAAGGCGGCCGCCTGGTCGCCGCGCAGCGCGATGGCGCGGTGACGCGGCTGGTCCAGGGGGTCAAGGCCGGTGGTGTGGTGCCGCTGCGCAGCTTTGCCGACATGGACGCGGCGCCGCTCCCCGGATTCGCCGCGCCGACCGGTTTCCGTTTCTAAAGCCGTTCCCTCCTAGCTTCAGGCTGATTTGACAATGCTCGATACCGACAAGAAACGGCCATTCCTCCGCGCGCGCTGGCTTGTCGGCCTCGCATCCGGCGCCCTGATGCTGTCCTCTGCCGCGCAGGCGGAAACGCTGCAGGGCGCCCTGTCCAAAGCCTATGAAAACAATCCGACGCTGACTGCGGCGCGCGCCGGTCAGCGCGCGAACGACGAAAATGTGCCGATCCAGAAAGCCGGCGGCCTGCCGTCGGTCGGCGCCGGGGTCGATTACCAGGAAAATCTGGTACTGCCCGGCAACAGCTTTTTCTCGCCCAAGCGCTTCGTCAGCGTCGGCGGCCAGGTGACAGTGCCGATCTATCAGGGCGGCGCGGTGCGCAATGCGGTCAAGGCGGCGAAGTACCGCGTCGAGGCCGGTCAGGCGGACCTGCGCGCCACCGAAGCGAGCATCTTTGCCCAGACGGTCGGCGCCTATATGGACGTCATCCGCGATCAGGCGATCGTCCAGCTCAACCAGAAAAATGTGTCGGTTCTGCGCACCAATTTGCAGGCGACCAGCGACCGGTTCGAAATCGGCGACCTGACGCGCACCGACGTCGCGCAGTCGGAGGCGCGACTGGCGCTGGCGGAGGGCAATCTGCGAACTGCCGAAGCCAATCTGATTGCCAGCCGCGAGGGTTACACGCGGCTGGTCGGCGAAGCACCGGTCGACCTGCAACCGCCACCGCCGCTCCCCAACCTGCCCGCGACCCCCGACGAGGCGGTGGCGATCGCGCTGAACCACAATCCCGACATCGAGGCGGCCAACCAGCTGGTCAACGCCAGCCGCGCCGATATCGGCGTCGCGCGCGCGACACGGATGCCGAAACTGTCGGCAACCACCAGCGCGGGATATAACAACAATCTCAACTCGATCCCGGCGGCGAACACCACCGCCGAAAACGCCACCAGCAGCGCACAGGCCGGGGTGTCGCTGACCATCCCGATCTTTCAGGGCGGGCGGCCGTCGGCGCAGGTACGCCAGGCGCAGTCGCGCAGCAGCCAGGCGATCGAAAATTATGTTGCCGTCGAACGCGGCGTGATCGCCCAGACGCGCGGCGCCTATGCCGCTTGGCAGGCGAACGAACGAATCATCGCCGCGACGCAGCAGGCGGTCAGCGCCAACGGCCTGTCGCTGGAGGGTGTGCGCGCCGAAAACAGCGTCGGCACGCGCTCGATCCTCGACATTTTGAACGCCGAGCAGGAATATCTGAACACGCAGGTCCAGCTGGTGTCGGCACAGCGCAACTCCTATGTGGCCGCATTTTCGCTGCTTGCCGCGATGGGCAAGGCCGAGGCGCGCGATTTGGGGATCGAGGGCGGCGCCCTTTATGACCCTGAGGTCAATTACCAGCGCGTCAAGGGCCAGATCTGGGACTGGGCCGACGATCCGGCGCCGCAGCAGCAGGCGACGGACACCCGCGCAATCCCCGCCGCGACCGCCAGCGTCCCCGTCGGCCCGCCCGCGTTACCGCGACAATAAGGCTTGGCAAAACACGCCCCCAATCGGTAA
>JAHCKJ010000274.1 GCA_026125835.1 Sphingopyxis sp. | reverse complement strand
AACGCCGCCGAAGCGGGCGTCGGCGGGGATCGTAGCGAGCGAGGTGATGTCCCCGCCCTCCCCCAGGTCTTCGGCCAGCGTGGCACGGACAAAGGCGTCGAGGTCGAAATCGGGCAGCGAAAAATCGGTCATGGCTCCGCGATAATGGGCGGCGGCAGCAAATCAACTTGACGTTTACGTAAACTAGCGCTGACATAGACCCAAACAGAGCGACGTTCCGTGTCCCCACCCCGTTCGTGCTGAGCTTGTCGAAGCACCGTTCTTCTTTCGACGCTCAAAGAAAGAACAGCCCTTCGACAAGCTCAGGGCAAACGGACGAGGGAATGCGGTGATGTCCGGACAGGAGAGAGAGAGACTATGCAATCCCCGATCTGCGCGATGCTCGGCATCGAATTCCCCCTGCTCGCCTTTTCGCACTGCCGCGATGTGGTGGTCGCGGTGTCGAAGGCGGGCGGGATGGGGGTGTTCGGCGCCGCGTCGCTGCCGCCCGAACGGCTGGAGGAGGAACTGGCGTGGATCGACGCGCATATCGGCGGCAAGCCCTATGGCGTCGACCTGATCGTGCCGAACAGCTTTGCCGGCAAGGGCGAGGAGCGCCGCGAACTGCCGCCGATCCCCGCCGAGCACAAGGCGTTCGTCGCGGGGCTGCTGGAAAAGCACGGCGTCGATGACGGCAACCTCGCGCTCCCCGCAATCGGCGGCGGGCTGGGCGACAATATGACCGACGCGGGCGCCGCGGCGTTGCTGGAAGTCGCGTTCCGCCACCCGATCGGACTGATCGCCAACGCGCTGGGC
Organism: Sphingopyxis sp.; assembly: GCA_026125835.1. Classification (GTDB taxonomy): domain Bacteria; phylum Pseudomonadota; class Alphaproteobacteria; order Sphingomonadales; family Sphingomonadaceae; genus Sphingopyxis. The sequence continues at coordinate 2,307 of JAHCKJ010000274.1, read as the reverse complement.
TTGCCGCCGCCGCTGATGCTCGAACTGGGCAAGCGGCACAAGGTGCCGGTCGCGGCGCTTGTCGGCACGCGCGATCATGCGCTGGCGCAGGTCCGCGCCGGAGTCGACATCCTGGTCGTTGCGGGCGGCGAGGCGGGCGGCCATTGCGGCGAGGTGGCGACGATGGTGCTCGTTCCCGAAGTCGCGGCGGCGGTCGAGGCGGTCGGCGCGACCACCCCGATCCTCGCCGCGGGCGGCATCGTCACCGGGCGGCAGATGGCGGCGGCGATGGCGATGGGTGCGCACGGCGCCTGGACCGGATCGGTGTGGCTGACCACCGCCGAGGCGGAGACCAATCCGGTGGTGAAGGAAAAGATGCTGCTCGCTTCCTCGCGCGACACGGTGCGGTCGAAAAGCCGCACCGGCAAACCGTCGCGCCAGCTGCGCTCGCCATGGACCGACGCGTGGGAGGCCGAGGGGGCGCCGAAACCGCTGCCGATGCCGCTGCAATCGCTGGTCAGCGAACCGGCACTGCGCAAGGTGGATAAATTGTCCGAGGGCGGCCACGAGGGCGCCAAGGCGCTCGCGACCTATTGGGTCGGTCAGGGCGTCGGGCTGATGACCGAGGCGATGGGCGCCGGGCAGGTCGTGCAGGAGTTCAAGGCCGACTGGATCGCCGCCTGCGAACGGTTGAACGGCTTTATCGGCGACTGACCACCCTCCCTCCGGTCAGTCCAGCCCGAGCAGTTTCCGCGCGTTGCCGTCGCGGATCTGCGCGCGTTCGGCATCGGTCAGGTCGAGCCGGGCGAAGGCGTCGAGCGTTTTGGCGAGCGAGAATTGCGGATAATCCGAACCGAGGAGCAGCTTGTCGGTGCCGACATTGCGCATCGTCCAGATGAATTCTTCCTCGATCGGCGACCCGGCGGCGATGACGACGCTGGCGCTGATGTCGAAATAGACATTGTCGCCGAACAGATTTTCGGCGGTCCGCGCCAGCGCGAGCAGGTTCCAGAAACGGAACTGCAACGCGCCCATATGGGCAAAGATAAACCGCGTCTTCGGCGCCGCGAGCGCAAGGTTGAACAGCTTTTCATTGTCGCCGGGCACGATGCTGGCATTGTCTATCAGCACCACCAGCCCGACCTCGCCGGCGCGGCGGACCAGCGTCAGCACGCGCGGGTCGGCGGCGTCGAATTGCTGGGTGTGGGGGTGGATCTTGAGCAGCCGGACCCCGCGCGCCGCGACGCGTTCGACCTCGGCCAGCGCGGCGTCCCCGTCATAGGGGTGGACGGTCGCGATCGGGATGACGTCCTTGTGCGCCGCCGCCAGCGCGATGATGCCGTCATTGCCCGCGCGGATTCGGTCGGGGTCACCGGCGCGCGCCTGGTTGGGACCGCCGAACCACATCGCGCCGATGCCCGACACCACCTGCCCCGCAGCCTTGGCCGCTTCGCGATAGGCGGCGAGCGATTCCTCGCCCTTCCACAGGTGGACGTGGATATCGACCACCGGCTCGGCAGCCGGGGCGGCAGCGGCGGGCGCGAGCGCCAGCGCAAAAAGGGCTAGCGCGAACGAGAGGAAACGCATGACAACTCCTGGCAAGATGGCCGACGCTTCTGGCACAGCGCGGGTCGGCGTGACAATGACGTGCGCGATCATATCGACGATCAGGGGCAGAGCACCACCTTGCCCACCACCGCGCGCCGTTCGAGCAGGGTGAAGCCCTCGCGCCAGTCGGCGAGGTCGAGCGCCGCATGGACATGCGGGTTGATCCGGCCCGCCGCCGCCAGCGCGTCGATCGCCGCGAGATTTTCGGCGCCGCGATCGGGAAAGCGGCGGCCATATTCGCCGGCGCGCACCCCGACGACCGAATAGCCCTTGATCAGCGGCAAGTTGACCGACAGCTGCGGGATGCGGCCCGAGGCAAAGCCGACGACGAGCAGGCGGCCGCCGAAGGCGATGCAGCGGGTCGATTCGTCGAACACATCACCGCCGACGGGATCGAAGATCACATCGGCGCCACGGCCATCGGTCAATTCCTTCATCCGGTCGCGAAAGCCCGGTCCGCCGTCGATGACGGCGGCGGGGCGATAGAGGCGGGCGACGGCGTCGCGCTTTTCGGCGCTGCCCGCCGCGGCGATCACCCGGACGCCGAGCGCCATCGCCAGATCGACCGTCGCCAGCCCCACCCCGCCCGCCGCGCCGTGGACCAGCAATGTCTCGCCCGCCGCAACCTGCGCGCAGCGGACCATTGCGACATAGGCGGTGAGATAGGCGACCGGATAGGCCGCCGCCGCCTCCCAGCCCAGCCGTTCGGGCTTGCGCCGC
>JAHCKJ010000273.1 GCA_026125835.1 Sphingopyxis sp. | reverse complement strand
TGACCGATCCGGTGCGGCTGAACGTCAACACGCTCGCCCCCGAACAGGCGCCGCTCGTCGCGATGCTTCTTCCCGGGGAGCTCACCGTCGCCGATGCGCGGGCGGCGCTGGCGGCGCGGCCCGCGGGCGGCTATGGCAGCAGCGTGCGATTCTGGGAGTCGGCGCCGCTCGCCCGGTTCGACCCGCCCGAGGATATTGCCGCACAGGCAGGCGTGACCAGCCGCTGGCTGGAACTGACGACGAATGTGACGATGGGGGACGGTTTCTTGACGGCAGTGTCGCTCATCGACGCCAACGGCGGCGCACCGGCTGCCGGTCAGGCTCCCCCGGCGATCGTCCGGCGAAGCTGGGGCGAAAGCGACTGAAATGAGCCGTATTCTCGTTCTGTGGTTGCCCCCGGTGGCGGTGCTGGGCGATGGGGATGCCCCCGATCCGGCCTGGCTGCGTGTCGACGACGGGGTGATCGTCGATTCGGGCCAGGACGATGGCTGGGTCGACGCGTGGGAAAAGCCGCAAGAGGGCGATCCTGACGATCGACTGATCGCGCTCGCCCCCGCCGCCGACGTACCGATCCGCTGGCGCCACTATCCCGATGCGGCGCCCGCGCAGGCGGCGGTGGCGGCGCGGCTCGACACGCTGAAGGACAGTCTGGGCGACGGCGCGCTGCTGCATATCGTCGCGGGACAGCCGGCCGAAGCCGGACAGGCGGTGCCGGTCGCGGTGACGACGCATGCGGCGATGACCGCGTGGACCGATTGGCTGAAGGCGCGCGATCTCGATCCGGCGGCGATTATCCCGGCGGCTGCCGCGGTGCCGCCGCCCGAGCCGGGCAGCCTGTGGTCCGCCGAACTTGGCGGCGAACAGATCGTGCGGACGGCCGATCACGCCTATTTGTCCGATCCCGCGATCGACCCGCTGATCGCCGGGGGGCGCGCCGTCGCGCCGCTCGATGGCGACCGGATGCGCGAGGCGCTGTTGCTGACGCTCGCCGCGGCGCCGCTCGATCTGCTCAGCGGCGGCTGGAAGCCGAAGCGCAGCTGGGCGCTCGATCCGTCGCTGGTGCGGCTGGTCAAGCGGCTGGCGATCGCGCTGCTCGTCGTCAGCCTGCTGATCCCGGCCATCCATGCGCTGCGCCTGTCCTCCGACAGCGCCCGCGCCGATGAAGCGGTCGTGGCGTTGGCGAAAAAGGCCGGGATCGCGGCGACCGACGCAACGGCTGCCGAGGCGGAGATTGACCGGCGTCTGGCACTCGCCGGTGGCGGGCCGCTGGCCTTTTCGGTCCCGGCTTCGGCGCTGTACGGGGCGATGCGCGACGCACCCGGGGTTGCGCTGAGGACATTGTCGCACCGAACCGACGGGACGCTGACGACGACGCTCGCGGCGCCGCGGGTCGAGGACATCAACGCGGTGCTGCTCGCGCTGCAAGCGCGGGGATACCGCGTCAGCGCGCAACCGATGGCGGGCAGCGACGGACAGCAGATGGCCAATATCACGATCCGGGCGGTGCCATGACCGAGCGGTTGCAAAACTGGTGGCTGGGTCTGTCGCAGCGCGAACGCTGGCTGGTCGGCATCGCGGGCGTACTCGCGCTGGCCGTCATCCTGTGGGGGCTCGGTCGCCCGGCCTATGCGGCGATCGTCGACCTGGAAGCGCAGCATCGCGCCGCAATCGAGCGCGAGGGCCGCGTCGCGGCAAAGGTGCAATTGCTGGCGCAGCGTCCGGCGAAAACGGTCTCGGCGACCGTCGATGCGGTGGCGATCGACCAATATCTCGCGCAGTCGGCGGGCGAGATTGGACTGACGCTCGACCGCAATGAAGCGCGCGGGCAGGGACAGGCAACGATCGCGATTGCCACCGCGCGCGCGCCGGTGCTGACTGACTGGCTCGCGTCGCTCGAGGGGCAGGGGTTTGTCATCGACCAGTTGACGATCACCCCCGCCGCCGACGGCACCGTCGGGCTGACCGCCGAACTGCGAAAGGGCGGCCAATGAGCGCGCGCCGGAATTGGGCGATCGCGGCGCTGGTGCTTGCGCTGGTCCTGCTTGTCGCGACTTTTCCGATGCGGCTCGCGCTCGCATGGTCGGGCGCGAGCGACGCCGGGGTGACGGCGCGCGAGGTGCGCGGGTCGGTGTGGTCGGGCGAGCTGGTGGAGGTGCGGCTGGGCGCGCTCCCGCTTGGCACCGTGCGCGCCAGCCTGTCGCCGCTGGCGCTGCTCGGCGGCGATACCGAACTCGCTTTTTCGCGTACCGACGAGCGGCTTGGCGCGCTTGCAGGGCGGCTGCATGGCAGCAACCCGCGCGGGGTATCAGAGGTCAACGGCACGACGACGATGTCCGGCGGGTTGGGGATGATCCCCGTTGATACGATCCGGTTCGAAGGCGCCAGCGTTCGCTTCGATGCAGCGGGGAAATGCACCAGCGCCAGCGGGCGCATCCAGCTGGCGGTTACTGCGCCGATCGCCGGGCTCGACCTGTCGCGCGGGCTGTCGGGTCCGCTGACCTGCGCCAACGGGCGTGCGCGGGCGGCGCTGGCGAGCCAGTCGGGGATGGAGCGGCTGACCTTGTCGTTCGACGGCCGCGGGGCTTACCGCGCGCAGCTCGCGATCAATGTCGATCGCGACCCGGCGATGGCGGCGGCGCTGGCGCTGTTGGGGTTCAAGGCCGGTCCGGGCGGCTTTGTGCTGGCGACGACGGGTCGCTTCTGACGTGACCACCCTCGATGCCTTGCCCTTTGGCACGGGCGTCGCTTTCGCTACCCTCATCGGACTGGTTCTCGGCAGCTTTGTCGCGACCTTGGTGCTGCGCTGGCCCGCGGGGCGGTCGGTGCTCGGGCGGTCGCAGTGCGACGGGTGCGGGCGGGTGCTTGGCGTTGGCGAGCTCGTGCCACTGGCTTCGGCAATGGTGGCGCGTGGATGTTGTCGAAAGTGCCGCGCAGCGATTGATCCTTTCCACTGGCGGGTCGAGTTGGGGTCGGGGCTGATCGGCGGTTTTGCGCTGGCGATGATGCCGGGGACCCTCGGCTGGATGTGGGCGTTGTTCGGCTGGATGTTGTTGCCGCTCGCGCTGCTCGATGCGCGGCATTTCTGGCTGCCCGACCGGTTGAACGCTTTGCTGG
>JAHCKJ010000272.1 GCA_026125835.1 Sphingopyxis sp. | reverse complement strand
CAGCGCATCGGCGCGGTCGACGATCGCCCGCACCGCTGCCGCAACATCGGCCGCCTGCTCCTCGACCGTCGCGGCAGGCACGAGGCGGTAGTTGATCGACGCAAAGGCATAGCCCTGGCTCGGATAATGCACCGGCTTGAAACGCCCGGTGGCATTGTCCTTGCTGCCGCGCTGCCACCCGCCGCCATGAACATAGACGATCAGCGGCGCCGGTCCCTTGGTGCCCCTGGCGCGCCAAATGTCCAGCACCTGCAACGGATCGCTGCCATAGCTGATCGTCTCGCTACCCGGCGCCTTAGGCCCCTGTTCGGCGCCCATCCGCTCGGCCATGCGTTCGCGCAGCCGCTCGCGCAATTTTTCGCCTGCATCGCTGACAGGCATCCCCCCTGCCACGACGGCCGTCGCCGCCAACAGGCCGATCCAATATCGCTTGCTCATAACCACACCTCCATCGCCCCCCCGACGCAGGCCGTCCTTGACCCGTAAATGTCGCAAATTCATCCCGGCGCGCTTGCCTCCACGGTCAAATCCGCTAAGGCCGCGCCGGGCCCGCGCTGGTCGTTTTCGGGTCCGGTTCAGCAGGACAGCATCATGGCAAATGTTACCGTCATCGGGTCGCAATGGGGCGACGAGGGCAAGGGCAAGATCGTCGACTGGCTCGCCAGCCGCGCCGACGCCGTGGTGCGTTTTCAAGGTGGCCATAACGCGGGTCACACGCTGGTCGTCGGCGAACAGGTGTACAAGCTGTCGCTGCTCCCGTCGGGGATCGTCACCGGCACGCTGTCGATCATCGGCAACGGCGTCGTGCTCGACCCGTGGGCGCTGCGCGACGAGATTACCAAGCTGCGCGGCCAGGGCGTCGAGATCAACGCGGAGAATTTCGCGATCGCCGACAATTGCGCGCTGATCCTGCCGTTCCACCGCGACCTCGACGCGCTGCGTGAAACCGCCGCGGGGGCGGGCAAGATCGGCACCACCGGCCGCGGCATCGGCCCGGCGTATGAGGACAAGGTCGGTCGCCGCGCGATCCGCGTCTGCGACCTCGCGCACCTCGACAAGCTGGAACCGCAGCTCGACCGCCTCACGGCGCACCACGATGCGCTGCGCGCCGGGTTCGGCGAACCGCCGATCGACCGCGAGCGGCTGGTCGCCGACCTCAAGGAAATCGCCGACTATGTGCTCGAATATGCGCAGCCCGTCTGGAAGCGCCTGAAAAAGGTCCGCAAGGCCGGGGCGCGCATCCTGTTTGAGGGCGCGCAGGGCGTGCTGCTCGACGTCGATCACGGCACCTATCCCTTTGTCACCAGCAGCAACACTGTCAGCGGCACCGCCGCGTCGGGCTCGGGTCTCGGCCCCTCGGCGGTCGGTTTCGTCCTCGGCATCGCCAAGGCCTATACGACGCGCGTCGGCAGCGGCCCTTTCCCCACCGAACTCGAGGACGAGGTGGGCCAGAAGCTGGGCGAACGCGGCCATGAATTCGGCACCGTCACCGGGCGCAAGCGCCGCTGTGGCTGGTTCGACGCTGTGCTGGTGCGGCAAAGCTGCGCGGTGTCGGGTGTTACCGGCATTGCGCTCACCAAGCTCGACGTGCTCGACGGCTTCGACACCATCCGTATCTGCACCGGATACCGCCTGCGCGGCAAAATCCTCGACTATTTCCCCGCCCACGCCGCCGATCAGGCCGAGGTCGAGCCGATCTACGAGGAAATGGACGGCTGGCACGAATCGACCGCGGGCGCGCGCAGCTATGCCGACCTGCCCGCACAGGCGATCAAATATATCCAGCGCGTGCAAGAACTGATCGAAACCCCGATCGCGCTGGTATCGACCAGCCCCGAACGCGAGGATACCATCCTGATCCGCGATCCGTTCAGCGATTGACAATCAGCGCCCGGCCCCCGCTAGGGTCAGGACCCTAGGGGACTTCCGTTGCGGTGCAAGCCGTGCCACCGTCGCGTGATGACCCGACATATCCTCGTTTTCTACGGCAGCTACCGCCGCGACCGCCAGGGCATCAAGCTCACAGAGTGGCTGGTCGATGCGATCAAGGCGCGCGGCGACAGCGCCGAGCTGATCGACGCCAAGGCGATCGACCTCCCGATGCTCGACCGCATGTACAAGGAATATCCTCGGGGTGAGGCACCGCCCGCGATGGCTGCGCTTGCCGCCAAAATCCGCGCCGCGGACGGCTTCGTCTTTGTCACCGGCGAATATAACTGGGGGCCGCAGCCGGGGCTGAAGAACCTGACCGACCATTTTCTCGAGGAATGGTTCTGGCGGCCCGCCGCCATCGCCTGTTACTCGGCGGGGCCATGGTCGGGGGTACGCGCGATGATGGGCTGGCGCGACACGCTCGGCGAAATGGGCATGGCGGTCATCTCCTCGATCCTGCCCGTCGGACGGATCGGCGGCGCGTTCGATGCCGATGGCCAGGCGACCGGCGACGATGGCGCGCGGCTGGTGAAGAACTTCCCGCGCTTCGCCGACGATCTCAACTGGTGGATTGATGCCGCCAAGACGCAGCGCGCGAAGGTCGATCCGCCCTATTGAGTCAATAGCCGTAGCCCTGGGTCTGTCGAACGGCGCCCCATTGAGCAGCGCCCTTCGACAAGCTTCAGGGCTACGGTTTTGTCCTTATCCCGATTTCAGTTCGGCCTTCAGCCGCAGGCTCGCGCGCCAGAAGAAAAACGCCGGGATCAATCCAAGCCAGGCCGCGCCATAGAGCACCCACCGGACGCTCTCCTGTCCCGCGACCGGAGCAAGGACGTCGGAGAGAACCCCGAAGAGGAACGGGCCAAATCCCAGCCCGATTAAATTCTGCCCGAACAGCATGATCGACGCCGCCACGGCGCGCGCGCGGGGTTGCACGAGCCCCTGCACACACCCATAGGCTGGGCCGTAATATGCCGAGTTGAGGACCGTCGGGATGATGAGCATCGCGACCGCGATCCGCCAATCCTCCATATAATAGCCGAGAAACAGGATCGGCGCGGCAATCGCCATGCCATATGCGGGGAAGGTCAGAATATGCTTCTTGTCCCGCGCGCCGAACTTGTCGGCCATCTTGCCCCCCAGCCATGTTCCGAACACGCCGGCAAGCCCCAGCACCACGGCCATCGACAG
>JAHCKJ010000271.1 GCA_026125835.1 Sphingopyxis sp. | reverse complement strand
GCACGTCAGGCCGAGCCTGTCGAGCACTTCGCTGCCGAACAGCGCGCGATGCGCCGGATCGGGCAGCAGCCGGTCGCGCGCCGCGCACCAGCGGCGAAAATCCTCGCCATAATCCGCCGCAACCCGCGCCGCATCGAGGTTGCAGCTTTTCGCCCAATGGCGGGTGAAGGCGATCCCTTCGGCGTCGAGGCAATCCACAACGCGCGCATAGGCCGCCGCCGTCCGCTCGCTGCGCGGGCCGTCGAAATCGATCACGGCATTGTGCGGGAACCGCGCCGGCGCGAGCAATCCTTCGGCCCGGGTCATGAAACGCAGCGTTACGACGGTCGATCCGCCGTGGCGCGCATAGACGGCGCAGATCAATTCGAACGCCCGCGCGAGGTCGGCACGATCGATCGTGACCGACGCGTTGAACAGGTCGGCGAGCGGGCGATGCGTGTCGAGCCCCTCGCCCCAACTGCCATAAACGGCAGGCGCATCGACATCCGGCCCGCTGGCGTAGCCCAGTTTCATTGCGAACTGCAGCAACGCGCCGCGTGCCCACGGGTAATCGTCGAGCAGTCGGCCGAGCAGGCTGAGCGCGTCGTAACCCGCACCCAATTGACCCGGGGTCGCGCGCGGATAGTCGTCGCGCCACGGCTCGCGGTACAGGAACCGCAGCATCGCCGGTCGTTTGAACGGCTTGTAGGGATTGACGATCATCTGGACAAAATCGGGATCGCGATCGAGGGCATAGGCGGCTGAAAAGCGGCGAAAATCTCCTGCCGCCAGCCAATCGAGCGCCACGCGGTCCACCTTGCGCAAATTCTGGATCGGACGAACAAGAAATTTCGGGACGCTGTCGACAACCAGCGCGGTGACGATGCCCAGCGAACCGACGGGCAGCTGCGCCGCCGCAAAGACGTCGTCGTCGCGCGCCGGGATCGAACCGGTGCCGGCGATGAAAGCATCGGTCATCAATCCGGCGGCGGGTTCGATCCAATGAATGCCCGCGGGGGTCACGACCTGGACAGCGCGGACATGATCCTGAATGCCGCCGTGGGCGATCATCGATCCATGCGTACCGGTGGCGCAGGCGCCGGCAAACGTCTGGCCGTTACCGGCGCCGCTGGTCCACAGCGAACGGCCCTGCGCCTCGAATTTGTCCGACACTTCGTCGACGAGCGCACCGGCCTCGGCCAGCATCAGCCCGCTGGCGTCGATGCCCGGACGAACGTCGGCGGCATCTATGCCGAAACAGCGGTTGAACCGCCGGGTGTGGAGCAGCCAGCTTTGCGATGCGATGTTGATGTTCGACGGCGACCAGCCAGCGCCGAGCGGGCGAACGCGGCGCTGTGCCGCGGCCGCGTCGACCAGCCAGTCCTGCACCGAACCGGCGGCGATCGCGATCTCGTCGCGGCCGCGCTCGGCATCGCCGCTGCGCAGCGCAAAACGCGTTGCCGCGTCACATGTGCCGGTGCCGTGATAGTTGGTCCAACGCCCCTCGCTCCCGAGCCTGACGATCGGCATCAGGCGTCTCCCAGCGGAAAGACACCGGCGTGGGCGCGCCAGGCGACGGTGACCGGACGCAGAAAACCGAAACTTGCGATCGACACGAGCGTCTGACGCCTCGTCGCAAAGACGCGCACGTCGCACAGGCCGTGATCCGATTCGGGGGTCACGAAAGGCCGGGCGGCGTGAGCGGCGAATCCCCAGCCCTTCAGCGTCACCACCATCGATTCTTCGTCGAGCGGTCGCGGATTGGCGATCGATACGAAAATGTCCGCTTGTCCGGCCAGATATTGACCGAAAAGCGCCAGAAAAAAGAGCGCGGCAAGCGCCCAACCAACCCACATCATGCCCCGTTGCCCCTTCGATTTTTCCTGCCGGTATTCCGGCTTTCGCGACCCGAAGAGTGCGGGCAATTTTTCCTGCCCGTTCTTTTCAACTAGCTGTATAGGCGCGCTATGCAAGTCCATCCGTTGATCGAAACCAACACCGCGCTGGCCCAGTTCTGCGACCTGATCAAAGACAGCGATTTCATCGCGGTCGATACCGAGTTCATGCGCGAAAACACCTTTTGGCCCGAACTCTGCCTGATCCAGGTGGCCGATCGCGAACATGCTGCGGCAATTGATCCGCTCGCGCCGGGGATCGACCTCAAGCCGTTGCTCGACCTGCTCGTCGATAACGAGGATATGCTAAAGGTCTTTCATGCCGGCGGCCAGGATGTCGAAATCATCTTCAACCTGACCGGCAAAACCCCGCACCCCATCTTCGACACCCAGATCGGCCAGATGGCACTCGGTCAAGCCGAACAGGTCGGCTATTCGAACCTGGTCGAAGCATGGCTGGGGCTGCAACTCGACAAGGGCGCGCGCTTTACCGACTGGAGCCGCCGTCCGCTCGACAAACGGCAGATCGACTATGCGATCGGCGATGTGACGCATCTGGCGAAAATCTTTCCGATGATGCTCGACAAGCTGATCAAGACCGGGCGCGGCCATTGGCTGGACGAGGAAATGGAAAAGCTTGCCGATCCCGCCAACTATAATGTCGATCCCGAAAAAGCATGGCAGCGGATCAAGATTCCGTCGCGCAAACCCGACGTTCTGGGCCGGTTGAAGGCGCTGGCCGCCTGGCGCGAGCGCGAAGCGCGGTCGAAAAACCTGCCGCGCGGGCGCATCGTCAAGGACGAGACGCTGGGCGATCTTGCGGCGCATCCGCCCAAGGATCAGGACGGCCTCGGCCGTGTGCGCGGTTTGTCGGCGACCTGGCGGACCAACGACATCGGCGCGCGCCTGATCGACGCGCTGGCCAACGCCAAGCCGCTCGACAAGGACGACATGCCCGATCGCGCGCCGCGCGGCCCCGGCCTGGGCAAGGAAGGCGCGCTGGTCGCCGATTTGCTGAAATTGCTGCTCAAGATCCGCGCCCGCGAACTCAACGTCGCGGCGCGCCTCATCGCGCGCAGCGAGGAACTCGAAGCGCTGGCCGCGGGCAGCCGCGCGGATATGGCGATGATGCGCGGCTGGCGGTACGAGGTATTCGGCCACGCCGCGCTTGACCTCGTGGAGGGGCGGATGGGCTTTGCCGTCAAGAACGGCAAGCTGGTGATGAGCGAGATCGACGCGGCGAGCGCCGTCT